>VFJU01000367.1 GCA_009885905.1 Verrucomicrobiota bacterium | reverse complement strand
AATTACCGTTACGTATGCGATGTGCGCCTTTCAAAGTCGGTTGTGAAAGGTTTTGCGGTGATGTTTGAGGCTACCCAGCTTTATTGCTCTAGCATCCCGTTAGGAATCAATGGCGGTGATAAAACTCAAGGCAAACTTCCAATATTGTTATTCGAAAATTTCGATGACTACGTCAAAGCTGGCGGACCACCTCAAAGCGCTGGTGTTTTCATCGGTGGACGAGGCGTTGTGATGGTTCCGCTAACCAGTCTCGGCGTACGTCCGGTCGGAAGCGGATATATGTTAGACCGAGATAAAAGTAGCAAGACCCTGCCTCACGAACTCACCCACCAACTCACCCCGCACGTCTACTTTAGTCCGGGTGCTATGGGCTGGTTCAGTGAAGGACTCGCGGAATACATCTCCGTCACCCCATACCGAGCCGGCACATACAGCGTGAGAGGCAATTTGAAAGACATCATCGACTATGCCACAGGATATGGATCCAAAGAGATGGGTGGGCGCGGCCTCGGAACGAAAATCGAACTTCCCGCATTGAAGGATTTTATGCTGCAAAATTATCCGAGTTTCCTGGAGCAACCCCAATTAAATTATGGGGCTGGATTACTCATCACCACCTACTTTTTACATTTAGATGGTGAGGGGGATGCGAAGCGCATCAAGGGATTCCTCAAAGCACTGCAAATTGGCGAGAGTGGCGAGAAGTCGCTAGACTTATTGTTAGATGGCCGGACATTTCCCGAACTTGAGTCCGACATTATCAAGGCATGGAGTCGTAAAGGCATAGATTTTTCATTTAGGAAATAGTAACGAATCCTAGCCTTTCAAAAAACCAAAATACACCGATTCCAGCGATCCCTAGGCAGCAGACTTTGCGGACGACTTGGTAATTTACGCTGCGGTTCCAACCGAGAGTGACAAACCACAACGAAGTCAACATGGCGATTTGTGCAACTTCTACACCTAGGTTGGCACTAAAAAGATTCACCAAGAACTTCCCATTAGGAGTTAGCCAAATTGCTAGGGCCCCGGCAAAACCCAAGCCGTGAACCAAACCGAAACTGAATACGACAGCGATACGCACACGAAAACTTGTACCTCTAACATAGAGTAGATTTTCTAATGCGATCACCACGATGCTTAAAGCGATCATGGGTTCCACCCATGATAAAGAAATCCGGATAATTCCGGACGCAGCGAGTCCTAGCGTGACAGTGTGAGCAAGTGTGAAAGCGAGTGATTGCCACAAAAGAGGTCGCCACTCGCGACGATAGAAAAACAAAGCTAACACAAAAAGCACGTGATCAAGTCCAAGAGGAATCACGTGCATAAATCCCTGCCGGAACGCTTCAACCCATGACGCGTGACCGATTTTTTGTTCGGTATCCGGAAGCGACAGTGATTGCCCCGGAGTGATCGTGACATATCCACCATGCTTACCCTGCACTTTAAGTACCAGAGGCGGTCGTACCCCTGCGCACCAATAAATTTCTGTCAACCCTTGCAAAGGTTGCTCACCTAAAATCTTCACGCGAAAATAAGCCCCATCGTTTAATAGCGACGGGAAATCGGGCGGAATCTTTTCAAAGTCTGGAAACACGACTCGCCAAGTGGTGGCCTGTCCGCTCGACCTAACCTCGAGACATTCCCGCAAATATCGTTCTGCTTCGATGCGCATTGCACCCCATTCCTGATCACTCAGCGCCACCAACCAATCACGGCTCGGCGATTTTGCCTGCTCATCATCGCGCCACTCAGGTACCGCGTAGCCCGCATCGAATAACAACTGGATCTCCCATGTTTTTGTCACCGACCATTCAGCAGAAATCTGCGTCACCACATGCGCCCATGCGGAGTTAAATAAGCAGACAATTACTAACAACTTTTGCAGTAAGCGAAGCACCAAATCAGTATGCACGAACGATTTATGCCGTGAACAAAGAACCTTAATAATCCAAAAAAAATTCGCCATTTTGGAGAGAATTGCTCTCTAACGACTTAATCAAGGATTGCTAAATCTTATGTATTTGGACAAATTACAGCCGTGAAAGCTAAAAAAGCCGTGATTACTGCAGCGGGAAAAAACCAACGCACACTCCCTCTTCAAACCCTCGTCGACCGAGACGGAACGTCGAGGTCTGCCCTTGCCATCCTAGCAGAAGAAATCACCTCAGCTGGTATTGAGGAAATTGCCGTCGTCATTTGCCCAGGTGACGAGGCGGCTTACGCTGCTGCCGCTGGCCCGCATGCGAGTCACATGCGATTCATCGAACAAGCTCAGGCTTCTGGCTACGCTCACGCCGTTCACTGTGCTGCTGATTTTACTGGTGACGATCCATTTTTACTGATGGTAGGCGACCACCTTTATCTTAGTCGTACCGAGACTTCCTGCGCCGCGCAACTTCTTGCCACGGCATCGTTAGAAAATTGTGCGGTCTCTGCGGTTCAAGCAACTCACGAAAGCAAACTTCCTCTTTACGGTGCCATCGGTGGGCGGCGAATTCTTGGCAGCGATTATATCTATCAGGTCGAGACGGTGATTGAAAAACCTACCCCCACCGAGGCGGAGCAAAAGCTCGTCATTCCCGGACTTCGCGCTGGCAACTACCTATGTTTCTTCGGGCTCCACGTGTTGCCATCATCCGTGATGGATATCCTAGGAAGACAACTCATTGATGGCCGTGCTGATCTCTCGCTTGCACTTGCAGAAATTGCTCGGCGCGAACGTTACCTCGCTCATGAATTACAAGGTCGCAGGCATGACATTGGAGTCCGTTACGGCCTACTCACCGCACAACTTGCGCTAGGTCTCGCGGGCAAAGATCGCGACGAGGTGCTCACCAATATCGTGGAGTTATTGGCTCGGTCCCAATCTTAACCGCCAAAAAAATGGCACTTCTTACCCTCATCACCTCCGCTGACGACGGTGTCCGCGATCTCTCGCTAGATGCCGCATGCGAAAAACTCAGTCTCAGTGAACTGCTCACCGAGGCCGAACTCTTGGACGCATTCCGCAGAACCAGTGAAAACCTCTATCACCGGGTCCGCGCGCTGCTTTTTTTATACTCAATTCACCGTTTTCACCTTCCGCTTCGTTTTGCAAGAGAAGATTCTAATGAGAAAAAAAGCGCAATTCCCTTTAAAGGTTATAACAACCTCTTGGACCGACGCTTCGAGGAAGCCATCGACATTTTTTTGAAAGTGCAGCGAGAGGAAGCACCTAGCGACAGCATTTCGAGTGCATTGGCCTCGGTCTATCATCGGCTTGCCTTTCAGACTTTGGCCGACCAAGTCCGTCGGAGCGTTCGCAGCGTGAGTGGAAATCAGTGGATGTTCCGCATGGGTCATCCAGCAGACCAACCGCTCCGCATTCGTCCTGAGCTTGTCTGCCGAGACTCGATCACCGCCACCTATCCGATCCTCCGCGAACGAACGCCTGTCCGAATGGACCTCACCCATTGCGGGTGGAGTGACATTTTTTTTCTCGGCATGGACTACCCGGAAGGCGCTAAAGTTCTTAATATATCCATCGACTTGGCCGTTCACGGGCGGGATAAATCTCCAAGTCCTCCGGTTGAGGCGAGTTTGCGAGTCATCGAGGAACCCTTGCTTCGCCTCACCAGCGTCGACCTCGGATGCACCGCAGAAATTTCCAGCCTTAACGAGGTTTTCGATTTTGCCAAAGACTATCTTGGACTGCTCAAAGCCGCAGTCATCGCAAGCGGAATTGTCCCACCCGGTATCGAAGGTTCGGGACAGAGTCTTGCCGATCTATTAGCAAAAATTGTCGGACCCGGGCGTGGACTTGAACTTGTTTCTAACGTAAACAACATTCCAAAGGGATCACGTCTTGCGGTGTCCACCAATCTTCTTGCTGCTTTGATCAGTGTTTGTATGCGTGCCACAGGACAAGCACGCTCGCTGACGGGTGGGCTTGAGGAAAATGAAAGGCGTATCGTTCTTGCTCGCGCCTTGTTAGGAGAATGGATCGGGGGCTCGGGGGGTGGTTGGCAGGACTCTGGTGGTGTTTGGCCAGGAATGAAATTAATCTGCGGAACTCACGCGCTCGAGGGCGACCCTGAACACGGGATTTCTCGTGGGCGTTTAATGCCTACTCATAGGGTTCTCGACGAAATCGACGTCCCTGCCAATGCACGGCAAAAACTTCAAGATTCTTTGGTGCTTGTCCATGGTGGGATGGCTCAGAATGTGGGACCCATATTGGAAATGGTCACCGAAAAATACCTTCTGCGCAGCGGTCCGGAGTGGATCGCTCGGCAGCAAACGCATGGAATTCTCAGCAAAATTCTAGCAGCGCTAAAATCGGGAGACATTCCAGCGATCGGCGCGGCCACGACCGAAAATTTCAGACAACCCATCCAGTCGATCATCCCATGGGCCAGCAATCTTTACACCGAGACTCTCATTGAAAAAGTCAGCGCCGAGTTCGCAGATGATTTTTGGGGATTCTGGATGTTAGGGGGTATGGCTGGTGGCGGAATGGGATTTATTTTCGCGCCCGAAAGAAAATCTGAAGGTCAGGCGCGCCTTCAATCGATCATGTCTGAAACCAAAGAAGTGTTAGCCTCAGCACTACCTTTCGCGATGGAACCGGTAGTTTACGATTTTGCCATCAATGAACGCGGCACATGGGCGGACCTGCTAGACGGGGAAGACGCGTTGATGCCAGCCGGCTATT
>VFJU01000290.1 GCA_009885905.1 Verrucomicrobiota bacterium | reverse complement strand
TCGAGACCAAGGACGACGTTCCGACTTTTCTTGGGCTACACGTTCTCATCTCATTCGCCTGCGCTCTCGGCGAGAGCGCCCTACCTTTCATGGGCTCGGCCGACCACAGAGGGTCAGCCCTACCTCTTCCCTTCAAAAATCAAAATTCAACAAACATCAATCGACAAGTCATCCACCGCCACGCCGCTGGCGACAAGTCGGCGGGGCGCGGCGGCCCAGCTACCGGGTGCGGCGCGGAGCTCTTCCTGCGTGAGAGAAAGAGGAAGAGCTCCGCCCCGCATGGAGCAGAGCTCACATCCCCCACTGGCGGCAGCAGAGCGTGCCGCACTCCGGACTGCGCGAAGCTTTGCTCGCGCCGATGGCAGCTCCGGCTCTGCCGGATGCGGCGCGGAGCTCTTCCTGCGTGAGAGAAGACGAAGAAGAAGAGCTCCATCCTCCACAGGCGGCAGCGGAGCGTGCCGCACCCTGCCTGAGGAGCTTGGCTCAGTCGCTGACGGAGAACTCGTAGATGGTCCGGGTTTGGTAGGTTTGACCGGGTTTGAGAATGGTGTTGGGGAAGTTCGGGCGGTTCGGGCTGTCTGGGAAGTGCTGGGTTTCTAGGCAGAGGGCGCATCGCTTGGCGTAGGGGCGGCCGGATTTTCCGGTCAGAGAGCCGTTGAGGAAGTTCGCGGTGTAGAGCTGGATTCCGGGTTCCTCAGTGAAGACCTTCATGATGCGGCCGCTGGTTTTCTCGGAAAGAGTGGCGGCGAGCTGGAGCGGAGGACCGGGCGTTTTGTTGAGGACGTAGGTGTGATCGTAGCCGCTACCACGGGTGAGTTGCTCGTTTTTCTGGTCGATGTCTTTTCCGACGGTCTTGGACTTGGAAAAGTCGAACGGGGTCTCGGCGACGGGCGCGAGGTCGCCGGTGGGGATCGAGGTTTCGTCGATCAACAGCATGCGGTCGGCATGGATGACGAGCTCGTGGTCGAGCACCGATTCGGTCCCCTCCCCTGCCAAATTGAAATAGCTGTGGTTGGAAAGGTTGACGGGAGTCGCTCGGTCGGTGGTGGCCTGGTAGTCGATGACGAGTTCGTTTTGCTCGGTGAGCGTGTAGGTCACGCTGACGTCGAGGTTTCCGGGGTAGCCTTCCTCGCCATCAGGGGAAAGGTGCTGAAAACGCACGCTTTTTGCGGTTTGCGTCGCGTCCCAGAGGACCTTATCGAAGCCGATGGTGCCGCCATGGTTGTGGTTCGGGCCATTGTTTTTTGCGAGTTGGTGGGTGACGCCATCGAGGGTGAATTTTCCGCTGGCGATGCGGCCGGCGTAGCGTCCGAGGGTGACGCCGAGGTAGGGTTTTTTCTCCGCCGTGCGGTAAGAATCCACGGAGTCATAGCCGAGCACGACATCCGCCAAGGTTCCGGCGCGATCCGGCACCTTGAGGGCGGTGATCCGTGCGCCGTAGGCGGCGAGGCGGACTTCCATGCCGGCGGCATTCTTCAGAGTGAATTGCGCGTTCGGATCGGGTTCGGCATTTGCGGGGAAAATGGATGCTCCGAGCGCAAGGGTGATGGCGATCGCCACCCCTCCGATCCGAGCTGGCTTACAACCACCTAGTGGCCGCTGGCGTGTATCGTCCGCATGCGGAAGAAGTTTCATAAAATTTACAATTGATTGAGTGATAATAGCAAAATCC
>VFJU01000188.1 GCA_009885905.1 Verrucomicrobiota bacterium | reverse complement strand
CCCAGAAGCAGGCGCTCAATGCGCTGGCACATTTCTTCAAGTATGTGCTCGGGGTGAAAGAGCCCGTATTCGGTGTGAAATTACGGGATACAGGGACCCGGGTGCCGGTGGTGCTGTCGAGCAAGGAGACGCCAAAACTGTTTGAGAAACTGCGGGTGCAGGAGCAGAGGCAGGCACGCTATGAATTGGCGGCCCGGCTGCAATATGGGGCGGGGTTGCGTTTATCCGAACTGGTGCGGATGCGGGTGAAAGATGTGGATGTGGGGCGAGGGACGGTGACCGTGCGCCGAGGCAAGGGTGACAAGGACCGGGTCACGGTACTGCCACAGAGTCTGCGCGAGGAAGTGGCGAGTCAGATCGAGCAGGTGCGCGAGGTGTGGGCAAGAGATCGGGAGGCAGGACTCGCCGGGGTATATATGCCGGGCGCGTTGGCACGAAAATTTCGTCGGGCAGCGGAGACTTTTGAGTGGTTTTGGTTGTTTCCGGCGCGACAGACTTCCATCGATGGTGAATCAGGAATCCGGCGTCGCCACCATCTCCATGGAAAGGTTTACAATGAGGCGATCAAGCGAGCAGCAAGTGCGGCGGGAATCGAGAAGCGGGTAACGAGCCATGCCTTGCGGCATTCGTTCGCGACGCACTTATTGGAAAACGGCACGGATTTACGAACGATCCAAGATCTGCTGGGGCACGAGGACATCAGCACCACGGAAATCTATCTGCACGTGGCGACGGGGGCGAATGGCCTTGGGGTGGTGAGCCCGCTGGATCGGCTGGTGGAGTTGAAGAGGATGGCCCAGCAGAGCGTGGGCTTCCCTCCGCTGCTGCGTTCCGAACTCGGCACGGAAAAAGTTGGACTGAACCTATCTTGAATTCTTGTGGGCGTGTTAGGTGGCAGAGGGAAGAATTGATGATTTTAGAAGTAAGGAAGTCGGCCATCAACGCGACTTGGACTTCATGTCACGCGAGGTGGCCACGGCAATCACGCGTCCTTGGCTACCCACCGCACAATAAAAATGATAGACGACTCCGTTCCATTTCACCACCCACGGTTTATGGGCGTATTCTGCGTCAAATGATTCGGACGGTTCGACCAGATGTGGGCCGGTCCATTTAGTCCAGTGAACCAGATCATAGGAACAGGCGAAGGTATCAAATGCATCGGGCTTCCAGAACGCACCAAAATAAAACATCACCCATACATCGCCGATTTTCACGATCTGAGGGTCGCCGCTGATGCCGTGTTTTTTTGCTTCACCATTTACGATGACCGGACTTTCACCGTAACGCTTCCAATCTAACATATCGTGTGATACAGCCATCCCAATCTGCTCGAATCCATCTTTGGATTTAGCATTGTAGTACATCACAAACGGCCAACCGAGTGACTTCTCGACATCATGAATAACCTGACTTTTGTAGAGCGTGGCGAGTTCAAACTTACGAACGTCAGCCTGTTGAGAAGTGAGCACCGGATTTTTCTTTGTCCGTTGCCATGGTTGCGCGGTCGTCGGTGATGTTGTCCACGCCATACCGATCGATAGAGGATCGGTCTCGTAACCTTGCTTCGCACCGCCGATGTAGCTGAGCCAAAATTTATCGTTGAATTTTTCTAACTCGTGAGACCCATCCCATCGGTAATCACACAGCGCCACTCCACCGGATGCCTGCCAAGCATCCCATGATTCTGAATGGGTGAATGGTAGAATCGCTCCCATTTTATCCCAGTGAAGTAAGTCGGTGCTCTCGGCGAGAAACGTCTGATAACCGATATTCTTCGTGGAGGCGATGTACATCATGAACCATTTTCCATCGCGGCGGAAGATGCTGGGCGAGTCGACAAGCTCGTCAGGGCCATCACCGGTGAGGATCACGCCGTATTTAAAAGGTGTCTTCACCTCCTCGTAAATTCGCCCAAGCGTCTCGGCATCCACGCTGCGGATTACCGCGAGGGTTGGCACCCGCTCGCGAGGGGCATCCGTCTCAGCGGCAGTGACTGCAGCGACTGCAAATAAAAACTCGATTAGGAATAGATGGATTTTCATCGGTCGTCTTGAATGAATTTAAACACCGCCGCTAAAGCGGAACAGCACCCGATTTCTCCAAGTGCATTTGGCAGAAAATGGTTCGAATCTTTCAGCCAAGGCGAAAATTCTACCGCGAGTCACGCAACCCAAGCAAGGTCTACCACTCCGCAGAAATTTTATGCTTAGTGGTAAGCCCCCGATGGGCTAGACCAGAGACATGGATGAACTGACACGCGATCACGGACCACAACCTCTCGACGGATTGTTGGTGCGCTGGAATATTACCAATCACGAATTGGTGGAAGTTTCGGCTGAACAATTGAACCACAAGCAGGTTCAAAAGGCCCGGAAAGGCCGCCAACTCACGCTGCACTTGATGCAAAAACTGATGAGAGCACTCAACGAGACGGTGTTGATCAAGCTATCCAAGGAACAAAAAATCGAGTTTGTGCCGTATTTACACAAACAACTCTTCAGCTACGCAAAGGCTCACGATGCAGCTTGGGTGGACCCAAATGCGGAACTGATGCCCAAGTGAAGACGAACGCGGCCAGCTGGACGATCGTCGGGCAAGGAACAGTTCGTCCAATACCTTCACAAAGACATCTTTGCCTATTTAAAGGGTTTCGATTCAGAGAAGCATGATCCTAACAAGGAGATTATCGAATCCTAACGCCGCGCGATTTGCCAATCGGACGGGTTAAAGAGCGGGATTGCAATCGGATGAGACGTCGCTAGGCTCAAGTCATGGAATCCGTGACATTGGCCGAGCGGCTAGGCACGACAGCGCATCTCTCGGCGTTGTTAATGAAGGCCCGTCGTTTGGGATTGACGACGCCTGTGGATCTTGAGCGGTTGGCGGTCTCGCGCGGACTGCGCTACTACGACAGCCACGGGGATTCGTTGAATGGGGGGAAATCGCCTTTGATCGTCCCAGAAAATGAGACGGATAGAGGATTGACCAACGAAGAGTTAGCGATTGCTTTGCTTTCTCCATCAGCTCTTTATTCGCAGCAGCGATTGAGGATGGGCGCTGCGATGCTGGCCGCAGAAGGAAACCGCCCGGAATCCATTGCGAGTCTGGCGCGTCGGGAACGTTGCGAAACGGTGGTGCGGCACGTTGCTTCATGCGGGCACGAGGTGGAGCCCGAAAACCCGTTCTGGGACAAACTGCTAGAGTTGATTCCCTCAGGCCATTTGGTGCCTTTGCCAGACGCCCTGCCCCATCCCACGCGTTTCGTGGCGATGACCGGAATCACCCGTAACGGGGTTGGGAATCTCAAACAATGGATAAGGCCACGGGCACCACTGCCTTCATGAGACCTATAAATGACAATCCAACCGAGGTTCTTTTAGCTCTTGATCGCGAGCTGGACCACGAGGTGAACTTGGTGCTTTATGGGCGTGCGGCTTTGTGTCTGGGATTTTCGGATGCCCCCGTGGAATTCGGCACGACCCAAGACGTCGATGGTATCATACGACTCTCGCAACTGCCCGTGCTGATGGAGGATAATGGATTCTGGGAGGCGCAGGAGCGAGCAAATCTCCTTTTGGAACCACTGGGATTGTATATCACTCACCTTTTCAGTGAGGATCAGGTGTTTCTTCGACCCGAGTGGGAACAACATCTGGTCCCCGTCCTGCGGCCTGAAACATGCTGGCTACGACTCTTCAGACCCCACGCAGTGGATCTCATTCTGACCAAAATGATGCGTGGAAATGATGCTCAGGACATGGACGACGTGGCATTCCTTGTGAGAAAAAGCAGCGTTACGCGGGCGGAAATGGAAGTCGCCTTCCAACAGGTGCGGATGCCGGACTTGCATGAACTCAGAGACGCATTCAAAAGGGCTTTGCCGCGTGTAAGAGAGATTCTGGATCGGAGTGGCTCGATAGATTCGTGAGAATAGCAAGGGGTTCGATGATCAAGAGTTCTCTTGATCATCGTCCGATTTCAGCTAGTCTGTCCGGACAGAAAATGAGTTGGAAATCTTTGATATACAAGCAGCCGCACAAACAACTCTTCAGCTACGCAAAGGGTCACGATGCAGCTTGGGTGGACCCAAATGCGGAACTGATGCCCAAGTGAAGACGAACGCGGCCAGCTGGACGATCGTCGGGCAAGGTCTTGCGGGGACTTGCCTTGCATGGGCGCTCTGGCGGCGCGGTGTGGCGTTCACGCTGGTGGACAGCGGCGTAGGCGGCAGCTCACGGATCGCCGCTGGGATGGTAAACCCGCTCACAGGAAAAAACTTCGAACCCAGTTGGAGAATCGGTGAGTTTTTACCCGAGGCCCTCGAATTTTATGCCGGGGTGGAGGCGATGATCCACCGCAAGATTTGGCATCCATTTCCCGTGCTTCGTCTGGCGAGTTCGAAGAAGGAATGGACGAAAATTCTATCAAAATTCGAGTCACCAGAAGTTGCACCTTGGGTGAAGGGAATCGTCCCCTGCCCTCCTAGCTGGGCAGGGGCGGTGGAAGTCCGTGGCGGTGGTCGGGTCGATACCCGTGCATTCCTCGATGGGTCGCGTGATTTTTTTGAACGTGCCGGTCACTTCCAGGTCGGATGTGTTTCTCAAGAATCTTTTAAATCTAACGAAATCCGTTGCGAGGGTGCTTCGGGATTGATGACTGGCCGGTATGGCGCAGCGCGTTGCGCGAAAGGCGAAATTCTAACCATTCGTTCAGACCACTGGGATGCAGGACATATTCGAATCGGTGCTGGCGGCTGGTTGGTGCCTCAAGGTGGTGGAATTTTTAAAGTAGGATCGACTTACGAGTGGAGTGAGCTCGATAAAAAACCAACAGAAAAAGCACGCATACGCATCGAAGAAATTGCACATCGCTTGGGTGGAGAACTTTACGAAGTTACCGACCAAGAAGCCGAAGTAAGACCGATCTTGCGTCGCAGCCAGCCCTTGATCGGCCCGCTGGGCGACAGCGGTTGGATGCTGAATGGATTAGGCTCAAAGGGCACACTTTATGCACCGGGAATGGCACGTAGGCTCTCAGATTGGTTAGTGGATGGCACGGAACCGGAGCCTGAGGTAGACATCCGAGTTTTTCTCAAACAATCCACACACGATGAATCCCATGGAGACTGAACCGTTATTCCCGCCTCGCCCAACCGCATTGGTGCAGGACATTCTCAGGTCGGTGATTCGACCTGGCGCTCTGGTCATCGATGCGACGGCAGGAAACGGTCACGACACCATTTTTCTAGCAGATTGTGTAGGCCCCAGTGGCAGAGTTCTCGCGTTTGACATCCAAGAAGCAGCACTGGCATCGGCGCGAACAAGAGTGAGTGAAATGGAATGGGTTGAATTTCACCATCAGTCCCACACAGAAATGCATCTCCATGCAACGCCAGAATCTGCCGCGTTGGTGATGTTCAACCTCGGCTACCTGCCAGGTGAAAATCATAATCTAACAACACAAAGCGCGAGCACGTTGGCGGCGTTAAAAATCGCCACAACATTATTGATGCCGGGAGGAATTCTCTCAGTGATTTGTTATCCAGGACACCCCGCAGGCGCGACCGAAGCAGTGGATGTGGAGGCATGGATGAGCAGTCTCGGCGAAGAAGGGTGGAGAACTACCAAGTATGGTGCCATCGGGACTCGTAGACCGGCACCCATTTTGTTGTTAGCTGCCAAAGCTCCAGCAAATCGGCGCCCAACTGCAACGACACCCTGAAAATAAGTTAGACGAAGTAAGTGTCGTCGTGTGAGTAAGGGGGTGAACAGCAGCAAAGAAATTTTAACGGCTCGACCGCACGAATTCCATGCCATGTGTTAGAAGGAATCAGAATCGCATCCCCTACCGAGACCTCACGCTCAAGACCATCAATCTCCATCACCCCGTTACCCTCGAGCAAGTAGTAGAACTCCTCGCTGACGATGTGGTAATGACGAGTGATCTCCCCGCCCGCAGGCAGGCTTGCCTCTGCTAAACTTTGATTCATCACAGACGCATTAGAAAGATCCAGTAAACTACGAATCGTGGACCCATCTTTGGTGACAAATGGGACTTGAAGTTCGCGGTTACAGATTTCCATACAAAAAAAGAATGACAAAAAAGGCAAGATTTCAAGCAAGTATGTTGAGGATTGTGGAATGAATATTTCTGAATATCTTTCCAATCGTGTTGCAACGACTTGTCATCCCTGAGCTATTAGATCACTTACCCGCTGAGGACCCAGAAGCCATGCGCAGCCGCAGGGATTTAAGAAGAATCAATTTCCTCATGGGTAATGATCGATGGATCTGCCGGACTCTCCTCCGCTTCCCGCACGCTGCTGCACATGGGATCGTCGAGATGGGTGCTGGCGACGGACAACTCTGCAAAAAAATTAATACGCTTTTACCCAATGATCCCCTATCGGCCTATGACTTGGCACCCAGACCTCTGGATATCGGGTCTTGCGTCAAGTGGCATCAGGGCGATCTTTTCGATATCCCTCCACCCGCAGATGGTGGTGTTAGAATTGCTAATTTGTTTCTCCATCACTTCGAAGACAAATATCTAACCATGATCGGCGAGTGGTGCAAAAATGCTGAATTATTAATTTTTTGCGAACCTGACCGCGCCCGATTGGCTCATTTGTTGGGAGGATTCATCCACCCACTGATCAATCGAGTGACGCGTCATGACATGCATGTGAGCATCACCGCTGGATTCAGCAAAGGCGAAATCCCCCGTTTCCTCGGACTCAATGACAGTGAATGGAAAACTGAGGAAACTTGCACATGGCGCGGGGCCAGACGCGTGGTATGCTCGAGAACTTGAATCAAGAAATCACCATCGCTGGCGGCGGACTGGCAGGATTGGCGCTGGCCACCGCGCTGCGTCACAGAGAAGTGCCGGTGACAGTTCTAGAGGCTGGGCATTATCCACGCCACCGAGTTTGCGGAGAATTCATTTCCGGGGTGAGCCATGAGACCCTGGAAAACCTCAAAATCCATCGGTTGTTTGACGACGCATTGCTGCACCAATCGCTTGCATGGTTTCAAGGTGGACGATTGATTCATCGCGATCATTTCAAGGTTCCCGCGCTAGGAATCTCGCGTTACCTACTCGATGAGCGTCTTCATCAAGAGGTCAAACTATTAGGTGGCACTATCCATACGGGTGTTAGATCCAAGCCGATTCCACAGGATGGATGGGTCTGGGCGGCAGGACGCCGCCCACGCAATGGACAATGGATCGGACTGAAATTACATGTGAAAAACATTTCGAAATCTGCAGACCTTGAAATGCACACCGGTAAGAATGGCTACGCGGGACTCACTGGAGTCGAGGACGGATGGACGAACGTCTGCGGACTCTTCAGGATCGATCGTTCGATCCATGCAAAAGGTGGTGACTTATTAGCCGCTTATTTAGACGCTGGTGACAACGGCAAGTTAGCCGCCAATCTAAGGGCAAGTGAATGGCGAGAAGGATCGTTCAGCGCTGTCGCGGGCTTCGAACTCGGGCGACAGAAATCTGTTTCGGGGCTGTTAGTACTAGGCGATGCCGAGAGCATGATACCACCCTTTACCGGCAACGGGAT
>VFJU01000197.1 GCA_009885905.1 Verrucomicrobiota bacterium | reverse complement strand
TGTGCTGCTTCCAGTGCACTGTGATAGACGAAGTAAAGCAGGACGAATATCACCAGCATCACCATTGGGATAACGAGCACCATGGTCTTGGTGAAACGGCGCTGGTTCTCAAACTCGCCAGTCATTTTGTAAGTCATGCCCTCCATATCGATGGTCTTGAGCTTTTGCTCGATCTCCTCGACGAAGCCGCCGAGATCGCGGTCTTGCACGTTCGCCTGGACATAGGATCTCAGCAGGCCGTTCTCGGAGGCGATCTCGTTGGCTCCGATCTCGCGGGTGATCTTGGCGACCATGCCGAGCGGAATGTAGGGAACTTCATCGCCATCGTTTGCGGGGGCTGCGCTGGCGATCGATGCCGCACCACCTCCCATGCCGCCGCCCATTCCGCCCGCAGGGGCAGTTGTTGCAGCACCCATGCCGGGCTTCGCGGCGACGAGGATGCGACTGAGTTTCTCGATGTCGTCGCGCTCGCTGCGCTGGACTCTGATCTGGATGGGGAAGCGCTCGCGACCTTCGATGGTGGTGCTAACATTTTTCCCGCCGATGGAAATTTCAACAGCATCTAACACGTCCTTCGCGCTGAGGCCGTAGCGGGCCATCGCTTGGCGATCGACCTTGATGTTGAGATACGGCTTGCCCTGCACGCGGGAGGCGGAGACACCTGCGGCACCGTCGATCTCTTTGACGAGCTTCTCGATTTCGAAGGCCTTGCGTTGGATCTTGTCGAGATTGTCGCCGTAGATTTTGACTCCAACTTGGGCACGGATGCCGGTGTAAAGCATGAGAATGCGGTTCTCGATGGGTTGGAGAAATGCGGGGACGTAGCCCGGAACTTGCTTCATTTTTTCCGTCAGCTCGGTTTTAAGTTTCTCGATCGTCATGCCATCACGCCAATCTGGATTGCGCATCACTCGAAATTTTCCGTTAGGGATGTATTCCGGTTTGAGCATGATCGTGGTTTCTAACATTTCCGTCGGTGCGGGGTCGGTGGCGGTTTCGAAGCGACCAAGTTTACCCGCCACACTGGCGACTTCTGGAGTCTCTGCGATGACCTTGTCCTGCCATGACATGACGCGCTGAATTTCCTTGAGTCCCGTTTTTGGCATCATCACCGGCATGTAAAGCAGGCTGCCCTCGTTGAGCGGTGGCATGAATTCCTTGCCGAAGCCGGTGACGAGGTCAGCGGTGCGGTCGTAGCCCTTGTCGCGGATCTGCTTTACCCAGGCCCTGGGAAGACCGAAGGCAGTTAGAAGCGAAACAGCCAAGATCAGCATGGCGGTGGTGACGACTGTCACCCGGTGCTTGAGTGCCCAGTTCAGCGTGGGTTCATAGACCCGTAGCAGGAACTTCATGACGATGTTTTTCTCCTCGGAATGAAAGGGTCCGCGCACCAGCACTGAACAGAGCACTGGGACCAGCGTGACGGCTAAAAGAGTGGATCCGATCATCGCAAAGGTCTTGGTGAAGGCGAGCGGGTGGAAGAGTTTTCCCTCCTGCCCGGTCAGTGCGAAGACTGGTACGAAGGCGAGAATGATGATCGCCATGGCAAAAAATATGGGGCGGCCCACTTGCTTGCAGGCAAGCAACGTGGTTTCCCACGTTTCCTTGCGGGTGAGGGCGCTGCCTTTTTCATCCTCCGCTTTTTCGCAATGGCGCAGAACGTTTTCGGTCACCACGATGGCCGCGTCCACCAGCACGCCGATGGCGATGGCGATGCCTGTTAGCGACATGATGTTGCTAGTGATGTCGAACTCCTTCATCAACAGGAACGAGATCAGAATCGAGATCGGCAAAGGCAGGGTGACGATTAGGATGCTGCGGAAGTGCCACAGGAAAATGATATGAGCGAGGGTCACCAAGATGATTTCCTCGATGAGCGCGTGCTTGAGCGTTCCGATGGTGTTGTCGATGAGTTCGCTGCGATCATAGAACGACTTGATGGTGATGCCGGGTGGCAGGCTGGGGGCGATTTGAGCAATCTTTTCCTTCACTCGCTCGATGACCGCCTTGGCGTTTTCACCCGTGCGCATCACCACGGTGCCGCCGACGGCTTCGTGGCCGTTGATGTCGAGCGCCCCGCGCCGGAAGTCACCGCCGATCTGGACGGTGGCGATGTCCTTCAGATAGACGGGCGTGCCTTCCATAGCCTTGATGGTGACTAACTCCAAATCCTCCGGGCTGGTGACGAGGCCGATGCCGCGCAGGACGAATTCAGCGCCGTTTTCCTCGACGACCTTGCCGCCGACGTTGAGGTTCGCGTTCTGAACGGCGGTCATCACCTCCATCATCGTCACGTTGGCAGCTCGCATCTTGGTCGAGGAAAGCTCGATTTGATACTGCTTCACAAACCCACCGATACTGGCGACCTCGGCCACGCCTTGAACGCTGGCGAGTTGATAGCGGATGTACCAATCCTGCACGGAGCGGAGTTTGGCGAGATCGTAGCCGCCGTTTTCGGCTTTTTCGGGATCGACGTGGAGGTAGTATTGATAGACCCAACCGAGACCCGATGCGTCGGGGCCGAGCTGTGGCGTGACACCCGCGGGCATCGCACTTTGGAGGAAGTTCAAGCGCTCTAACACCCGGGTGCGGGCGAAGTAGGTGTCCACGCCTTCCTCGAAAATAATCGTGCTCAGTGAGAAACCAAACATCGAGGTGGCGCGGACTTCCTTCACACCGCTGAGTCCTTGCAAACCGGTGGTGAGCGGATAAGTCACTTGGTCCTCGACTTCCTGGGGACTGCGGCCAGCCCAGTCGGCATAAACGAGTACTTGGTTTTCAGTTAGGTCTGGGATAGCGTCGACGGGTGTTAGGAACACCGCCCGGATTCCCAGCGCGACGAGCAACAGGGTTCCGCAGGCGACGAGGAACCGGTTTTTCAGGCTCCATTCGATGATTTTTTCGATCATGGTGTTTGGAAAAGGGAGGTTGTATTTTGTGAAATGGCATGGCAAACTAGGGTCGTGACAACCATTGCATTAGAACTGGAACGGACCTTGGAACGTCTTGAGCCTGAAAAGGCAAAGATGCTGGAGTCGAAAGTGCGCGAGGCGATTTCCGAAGTGGAGAAGGAAGAAGACCTTCCTACTTTGGAGGAAATTAAACGTCGGCGACCCGATTTGGCGCATATTATTGGAGCCTGGGCAGATAAGGAATTCGACCTGCCGCCAGATCTGCCATTGCCTCCTGCGAAAACCTGGTAATGCGCTATCTGCTCGACACCAATGTTTGGATTGAAATTCTCAAAGGTAAAAACCTCCGGGTGGCTGGAAAATTCGCCAATACTCCCACCGAAGAGTTGGCGACATGTTCTACCGTTCGTGCTGAACTCATGCATGGCTCGGAAAAATACGACGATGCCGATTCCCGAAAAATAGATCTCGCAGTTACCCTGAGCCGCGCAATTTCTTTGCCCTTCGATGATCGTTGCGCGGAGCGTTATGGCATCATTCGCCATGATCTTGAGCAAAGGATGTGCGTGATTGGTCCGTTCGATTTGCAGATTGCTGCGGTCGCATTGGTGCATGATCTGACGCTGGTCACGGGTAACATGAGTGAGTTCAAAAGAGTTCATGGCTTGCGCGTTGAAGATTGGTCTCTAGCGGTGGATT
This sequence comes from Verrucomicrobiota bacterium, assembly GCA_009885905.1. Taxonomy (GTDB): domain Bacteria; phylum Verrucomicrobiota; class Verrucomicrobiia; order Verrucomicrobiales; family Akkermansiaceae; genus Luteolibacter. The sequence goes on along the minus strand of VFJU01000197.1, from coordinate 3,359 downwards.
GAGATTCATGGTTTGATTTCCTTTCCGCATTCGAGCATTTTGCTGCCAAAGAAAGGGTTGGCCATGCTTCTGGCACCGGTCTGGATCCATCGACCTTTTTTGGGAGCACCGGGAATACTTTCGTCGACCATCGGGCACTCGTAGATTTGAAATTCGGGCGTTTGTCCAGTTTCGCGCAAGGGTTCAAGTGCAGCGGTGGCGGCCATCGAGAATTTGTGGAAGGCGATGCGGGCGCTCTTCAGATCATCGAAGCCGTGGAAGTGTCTGGCTTTGTCGAGAGCATCGATAGCGTCGAGATTTTTCACACTCGGGCGGAGAAGGTTGACCGTCGAGCCGATGACTTCCATCGCGGGTTCGCTGGCAGTATTAAATTTTGTTAGATCATCAGCAGCGAGCGCGGCGGACATGGCATCGGAGAGATTGATTAGGTCGGCGATGGATTTTTTTTGTTCGTCGCTGAGGGTAGCGATTGTCGTCTTAGCGACAGGGGTGGACTCGGTGGTGGGCGACATGAAGGCGCGGTTCATTTCTGCTTGGCCGTCGATGAGGAGATTGCCGTTGGTGACGACCTTGTCGCCCGCTTTGAGTCCTGATAGAATTTCAACGAAGGTGTCTCCGCGGCGACCTAGTTTCACGGGAGTCTGGGCGTAAGCGCCACCATCTTGGTCGAGATAGACGACAGCATCGGGACCGGTTTGGATGACGGCGGAACGCGGGACGGTGAGAACGGCGGGAGAGTCCACTTGGACGGCAGCGTCGGCATAGAGCTTGTGAAGCAGCTCACGGCGACCCTCTATTTTTGGATTCGGCAACTCGACACGCACTTTGGTCGAGCGGGTGGCCTCATCGAAATTCGGGTCGATGAAGGTGATTTTTCCCTCGAAGGATTTTCCGGGAATGGCCGGGGTGGTGATGGTGACGGACTGGCCGATTTTGATCCACGGCAAATCTTGTTCGTAGGCGCGGAACATGAACCACATGGTAGAGAAATCAGCGATTTCATACAGCTTTTCGCCGGTCGTCACGTATTGGCCCTCATAGACGCTTTGGCCGACGACGGTGCCGCCGATGGGAGCGAGGATTTGTGAGTTGAGCGAGTCAGCGGGCTTACTGGCAACCGCTTCGATCTGTTCGGGTGTTAGACCCATTTGGCGGAGCCGGAGTGCGGTGTTCGTTTTGAGGTCGCCGGAGAGTTGACGGTATTCGCGTTCGGCTTGCAGGAGATTCGGGCTGTAAAAGTCGGCGAGAGGTTGGCCGCTTTCGACTTCGGCACCCATGTAGTTGACGTGGAGTTTGTCCACCCGACCGTCGACGTAGGCCGAGATGATGCGATGGCGCCTAGCATCATCGTCGATCATGCCGGCGACTTGCAAGGTGCGGACGAGCGGTTGGATTTTCGCTTCTTGAGTCTGCACATTGAGGACTTGAATTTGGCTTTGGGTGAGTACCACCGTGTTACCGCCATCGGTGGCGTCGAAGCCTTTTTCACCCGCATAGACGGGGGTAAGTTCCATGCCGCAGATCGTGCAGCGGCCAGGCTTGTCGCTCTTGATCCATGGATGCATGGCGCTCTGATAGAAAGTTGGTTTGCGCTCGGTCGGGATGCCTGCAGGGCGGGAAGAAGCAAGGCGATCTTTGATAAACCAAGTGGCAAAAATAGTCAGTGCCGCAGTGATGAGTATGGTGAAGAAAGTTTTCATGATAAATCAATCAGTGAATGGGTGGAACAAGCAGGTTGAGGTCTTCGATTGCCACATATTGAAGAGCGACAAATCGACGTTGTGCGAGACGAATGGATAGTAATTCTCGATTGGATGTTAGAAGATCAGTCAGCGTGGACTTTAAATTGATCCACGAACCTTCCACCGCGTGGGTAGCCTGATAGGCACGTTCGTAAACTTCGCCAGAATAGGCTTGCGCTTGAGCGTGGGCATTCTTCGCTTGCGCCACCACCGCGAGCACGGCGGTGGTAATTTCTATGTTTGCGGCATCGGTGTCTTTGGCTGCCGCTTGTTCGCGCAGTTGTGACGCCGCGATTTGTGCGTTGTAAGAGGTGCGATTGAATGCGGGTAAGCTCATTTTGAATCCAACGATCGCGTTGCTGAATTTACCTCCAGAATATTGTGCACTTTCTACGGCAAGAGAGATTTGTGGCAGGCTGTTCCGGTCGGTAATGCGTGTATCTGCATGGGCCGCGGCGGCGAGTTCACGGAGCGAGCGGACCTTGGGATTTGCTCGTGGGATTCGTGCGATCTCTGCACCGGCGATCGGGACTGGTAGAGGTGCATTTGAAAGCTGGAGAATAGGCCATTGAGATTCTAACGGTCTACCAAGTCGCAGGTTCAAAGTTTGAGCTAGGCTTTCACGAGTGAGTCTCGCGGCTTGGAGAATTTGTTTCTCCCGCGCTAATTCGCTTTCCAGGCGTAATGCGTCGATGGCATTCGCGTTTGGGTTGATCGCCATTTGCCGTGCGTTCGCCGCCATGGTGATGAGCCATTGGACTTGAGTTGCTTGGAGTTGGATCGACTCATCGGCGAGTGCGAGTTCGATTGCGGCACGGGCGGCCTCTGCGCCGATTTCGAGTGATGTGCTTCTGGATTTCTCGTTCTCGGCACGTTTGAGGGCTTCGGCTTTCGTTAGTTTTGCGGCAAACAAACCAGGTTTTGGCAAATCTTGTTCGAATCCTGCATGGATATCTCCATCGCTCTCGCGGGTTTCTTGATCGCCTGCTTCAAAGGCAAGACCGACCATGGGGTCGTCCCAGAGGTGGACGCTACGTACATCGCCGCCAGCAGCGGCCAGACGTAAGTTGGCGGCAGATGTGGCTGGGTGTTTGCGGCTGGCTTCTGTTCGAAGCGAGGCGAGAAAAGCCTTATCGATAAGTTGGGGAGTTTGCGCTAAGCCCCCTGAGTTGGCTAGTAGAAGCGCATTCAACAAGAACGCTGTTAATTTCATATTTCATCTGATTCGTAGAATTGAATTTCCTATTCCAACGGATAGACCCGCATAGCGAGTTCACGGTTGAAAGGCACAATACGCCTATTAAAGGCTCTGAATCAGATAATAAACCTACAGATGGCGACCGATAATGGCACACCCGCGTATATTGTTAGAGTGAAATTTGTAGCACATCTCAAAGCAACGGTGTGAACCGAAGGAACGGTGAAATGTGGTATGCGTGAGGGGTCGGGCGACTTTGTAAGATGCGATTTTAAATCAACAGAGACTGGAATTGCAGGGACAGGGGTTTGATTGGAGTCGCATTCTTTGGCGCAAGGGCAAGATTGGATCGCTTCGCAGCAACTCATTTTACACGAGTTTTTACCGGATGAATTTAATATTTCAGCACCCAAACACGA
>VFJU01000477.1 GCA_009885905.1 Verrucomicrobiota bacterium | reverse complement strand
TGGCGACTTCCGCGGTGGCCTTGAGCGAGGCGATGGCGAGGGCGTTCTCGTGCGCATAGGTGCGCGAGGCGGCGTGGCGGTGATCGTTTTCGCAGCCGTTCCAATCAAGGAAGTGCCAGACTTCACCGTGCATGGCGAAGAGTCCTTCCGCATCAAGGGATTCTTGAATGAACGCCGCCTGTTGTTCGAGGGCGGGGAGCATTTCGCGGGCGAAGCGGCGATCACCGGTGAATTGGAAATGGTCGCGCACGCCCATCGCCCATAGAAAACTCCAGTTCGGAATCGGCCGGTCTTCCCAGGCGCTCGGGACCTGTGAATTGACCAGTGGCATCCGTTCCAGCGATTGGGCGGCGAGGCGCAGGCAGCGCTCCGGCAGCAAGCGCTCGCCCTGGACGTAATGGTGGACCTGAAGAATCATGCTGGCCATGTCTCCGACCCACAAAGCGTGCTCGTAGGTGGCATCGATGAACGTATCCATGGAACTCATGCGCAGCGTGTGGCTGGAGAGTTCGTAAATCTGGTTGAGCCGTGTATCGGAGCAGCGGAACGAACCTTTTGGCTGCCACGGATAGGTGGCCACCCGCACTCGGGCTGCGGCGATGCTTGCTGCCCGACCCAGCGGCCGCACATCGACAACCAGATAACGCAGGCCGCGCACGAGCTGCGAAGTGAAGGTCTGTTTGCCCTCGCGGCAGACATAGGAAAACGTGTTGTTGTTAAGTTCCGTGAACTGGATCCGACCCATGTTGATGCCCTCCACCCCTGCGGCATCAATTTGGGTGCCCTTGCCGGCATCGATTTCAAGTTCGATGAAGCCGTTGGCGTGTCTTCCGAAATCGAGGATCAGGCGGTGATGGCGGCCACCGGAAACCGGCTCGCCCGACCACGGCAGCGTGGTGGATTTTTGCGCAGCACCGTTTTCCAGCGTGCGACAGGTCATCGACATATAAACGTCGCGCTCGGGAACCGCATCGGCCGCCACCGCCCGCCAGGTGGATGCTCCGGCAAGCAACGCATTGAGATCCTCGCAACGCCGGAGTTTCGCCCGGTTCTTGCCGGGCTTGGTCGTCATGATCCACGCCGCCTTCTGGAAGCCCCCGAATCGCTCCTGCTTGAGACCCGCGATGCCACCCAGCGCCAGCCCGATGTCCAAATCGTGCGCCAGCCCCTTCCAATCCATCAACAGCAGATGCTTGCCTGCGGAAATCTCGCGCGCGGCGAGCATGTCGAACTCGTCCTGTTCAAACGGAAGCTTCTCCCCATCGAGAACGAAGGAAACCGGCCCGCTATACATCGAGGCATGCTTGATCCACAAACGGCCCGCACGCGGGACGTGGAGAACGGTGGCGAAGATCCCGTCGGTGGCCGTGAGATTCATCGAGAGTTGCTCGGGAACGAGCGACGGCCCCGCGCGCACGGAGAGCACCAGCGCGGGATCGCTCGCGATGCCGGCCCCGCGCAGGGAAACGCATTCCCACGGCTCGTCGGTCAGGTGGGGAATGCTGCGGGGAGCCAGCGCGCCCCATGGCTCGCAGCCGGCCGGGCCGATCTCGACGGCGGCAGGCCAGTGACCACATCTTGCATCGAGCCAGTCGGTTTCCTCCGCAGTCACCTGCTCCTCGAAGGGCATCTGGCAGGCGACGCGGGGCGTGATGCGCTGGAACGAAGGCGAGAGCCTTGCCTGCCAGGATGAGTTCGTGGCGGTCAAGACGCGGCCCGCTTCATCCGCGACTTCGGCAATCAAGCCGGCCCGTGAAACGAACGATTGAATGTTGCCCTCTCCCCAATGCTGGACGCGGATGGCGAGTTGGTTTTCCCCGCGACGGAGGAGTCCGGTCAGGTCATGCAGATCAAACTCGTAGTGTTTTGGAAAATTGCGGGCCGGGCCAAAGCCGATGCGCTCGCCATTGAGCCAGACGGTGTAGCGAGAATCCGCGCTGATCAGGAGCCGCCCGCCCGGCTTGGGGCCTTGCGCGCGAAAACGGCAATGGAACTCTGCGACAGTGTTTCTGGGAGCCGCCTCTCCTTCGATCCAGATCCATTTAGCGCTCTGGAATGCTTGCTGGGAGGCGGAATCGTATCGTTTCGGTGTTTCGGCGTGCATGATATTGGATGGACGACAGTCTCCCTGAAAGCAACAATACGCAACAAAATACTCCGGGAATTTTGAAGGTTTCAGCTCATTTCCGAAGATTGCTCCATGCGGTCAGGAATAACGCGCAAATTTGAAATTGTCGAGATATCCAAACTGTTCTAGACTGCAGCTGTGGCTGCGAAAAAGAAAACCGGAAAGACTCAGGGCGTATCGATTTACACCATTGCGGAGAGCATGAATGTCTCACCCGGAACGGTGAGCCGAGCTCTGAACAATCGACCTGATGTCAGCGTGGGAACCCGCAAGTTGATCCGCAAGAAAGCCAGTGAACTGGGATTCAAACTGCGAACCTTTGAACCGCGCGTAACCAATATCTGCGTGGTCATTGAGGTGACGCCAAACCAAAGCAGCCTGTTCTCGCCCTTCGTCGATGCGGTTCTAGACGGGGTGTGGAAATTTTGCACGGAGAATGACATGGAGTTGTCGTTGTTCGGCGAAAAACCCGAGCGCCTTAACGAATGCGATTTGAGCCGAGTGCTGGGACGACGCTCGGTGAACGGCGCGGTGTTTCTGAACGCCACGCGGCACAGCCAGTATTTCGCGGCCCTCAACGAGCAGAACTTTCCCTATTGCTGCGTTCTGAGTGGTGCCCCGGAGGCAGCGCAGTGGACCATCGTTTCGGACGGAACCGCCCTCGGCAAACGGGCCACCTCACATTTGATCGATCTCGGCCATCGGTCAATCGGTCTTCTCGACACGTTGACCGGACTCGAGATCGGAGTGGAGCGCCGAACGGGCTACGAGCAGGCCATGGCAAATGCCGGAATAACGCCGGTTCCTGAACTGGTATTCACGCATGCGGACTGTGGAGATTCCGTCGCCGACGGCTTCGAATTCGGAGCGCGGGGGGTGCGAGTCTTGTTGGACAAAAATCCCGCGCCCACCGCATTCATGACGATGAGTGACGAAGTGGCGTTTGGAGCGATTCACGAGCTTGTTTCGATGGGGCGGCGGGTGCCTGAGGATATCTCGGTCCTGTCATTCGATGACTCGCGCTTCTGCCAGTACGCCAATCCTCCGCTGACGGTGATTAGTCAATCCAACGAGCGCTTCGGCTACGAAGCCGCCAAGCTTGTTTCCCGCCGTATCGAGCAGAACTTGCAAACCAATCCCTATCCGGCACTATCAATCGCTGGGGATCTGATCGTGCGGGGAAGCACCGGACCTGCCCCACGCAAGCTTTGAGATCGCGCGCGGGGGGTGGTCTTCACGGTCATTTTCCGCCGTGGAACCGCCGCTTATGGCTGCCCTGGCAAACAGGGACCATCCGCCAGACAACGTTCTACCAACGCGCTGATTGAGACGGTGGCGAGGCAAATCGAACTGTCAGCCGCGCCGTAATAAACGAATAGTTCGTCGGCATGGTTGCCGGCCACTGCGGCCGTCGGGAACACCACTTGGGGAACGTTACCCCGGAATTCGTATTCCTCCTCCGGCCACATTAGGCAGGCGCGCATTTTGCCGATGACTTTCGAGGGATCCTCCAGATCCAGAAGCATCGCCCCAGCGTTATACATGATGCCATTCATGTGTTTGCGGCAACCGTGATACAAGACCAGCCAGCCGGCATCGGTGCGCACTGGCGGCGCGCCGGGTCCGATCTTTTCGCTTTCCCAATAACGGGTGCTTTTTTGCAGCAAAAGCTGGGTTTTACCCCAGTAAATCAGGTCCGGCGAGTAGGACAGATAGATGTCACCTCCGGTGCTGCCTTCTCCATTCGGGCGTTCGAGCCGAGCATAGAGGCCATTGAATTTCTGCGGAAAGATCACACAGTTGCGGTGATCGATCGATGTGATAAAGCCGAGGTCGTCGAACGATTCAAAATCAGCGGTTCGGATCAAGCGGATGCGGCCACCGAGGGCTGACGAGACATTGTAGGTGATGTAGTGGAATCCATCCAGCGTGGTGATGCGTGTGTCGAAGATTCCGTCTCCGTGACCGATATAGGGGTATTCGTTCGGCGGGGTGGCGATCGTCTTGGTGCCGATGTCAAAATGAATGCCGTCCTTGCTGCGGGCGATCAGGAAATGGGGGATCCACTCGGCGTCCCAGCAATTCAGTACCATCACGATTTCCTTGCCGACGCGCACCGCACCGCTGTTGAAGCAGCATTGGCCTGCGAACGGCAGATGAGCCGCCGTGATGATCGGATTGTGCGCGCTGCGTGCAATCATGGGTTGGTCGGCCCGAGGGCGGCGGGAGGATTCAGCGGGCTTGAGGGCGATCATTGCAGGCGCGTTCATATGTTGCGTAATATTGTGCCTTACCACTCCGAGATGTCAAGCGGAATCCTGTGGCTTGGAGGCAAGTTGTTTCCGGATTTCAGCGACGCGCCGATCATTGAGAGGGTAAAGGACGACAAAAATGATGCCGATGAACGACATCACCGCGGGAACGGTCATGTAAAGCAGGCGGAGGCGGTCCACGACTCCGGCCGCCTGATCGGCCTCGCGAGCGGCGTCGTAGCCAGCCCATTTGAGCATGTAGCCCCCGAGCACCATGGTCAGGGCGATCCCGGCCTTGATGGTCCAGGCGTAGCATGCGTTATACATCCCCTCGCGGCGCAGACCGGTCTTGGTTTCATCATAGTCGCAGACATCGGCGAGCATCGAAGGACCGATGATCCACAGGCAGGAAAGGCCGGGGCTGATCAGGATCAAACTGACAGCTTGTAGGTAGGGCGCAGAAGGGGTGTAAGTCCACCAACTGGAGAGAAAACCCATAATCACCAAAACCATGCCACCAATGAGGGTGCGGCTTTTTCCGGCACGGCGGGCCACCGCTGCGACCACCGGGGTGATAGCGAGTCCAACGGCTTGGAACACGCCGTTGATGATCATGTTGAGGGTCGAAACGCCGGCTTTATCCCCGCCGTAGACATGGATGATGTTGATGTAGAGTGCGAACGAGTTGATGACGAAGATACCGAAGATAATGCATAGGGTGAATCCGGCGATGCAGAGGAAGGCGGGGTTTGCAAAGGTCGCCCGCGCTGCTTTCAGAAACGGGATTTTTTGCTGGCTGCGGTCGACCTGGCGCTCGCGCACCAAGATCGCGGGCAGGATGCCCGCCGCGGCGATGACGATGCCGAAAATCACCCCAACCCAGCGCGCGCCTTCCACCTCGTTGGAACCGAGTCTCAGTGAGAGCCACCACAGCGCCCCGAGGAACAACCCGCCAATGGCTTGCAGGGCGTTCTTCCATGCCTGCACGTTGGTGCGCTCATTGTAGTCGCCGGTCAGTTCAAGTCCCAAGGCACCCCATGGCACCGTGAACACCGCATAGGCGGTGTAATAGAGAAAGGATGCGATCAGGAAATAAATACCGATGACCTGCGGGGTCGCCTTTGCCGGGGGCATCCACATCAGCGCGAAGAACAAGCCGCTCAGCAACGCGCCGAAGAAAATGAAGGGGCGGCGGCGACCCCAGCGCGAGCGCGTGTTGTCGGAAATGTTGCCAGCGAAGGTGTCCGCGAAGGCGTCCCATATCCGTGGCAAACCCATCGCCCAACCGAGAAACACCGGATCCACCTTCAAGGCCACATTGTAGATCGGAAGCGCAAGGTAGCTGAACGAATTCGCCATGAACACGTCCGCAATCGCCCCGCTTGCCCAGGCCGCCTTGGTCTTGGCCGGAAGCGGGCCGTCAGTCGGTGGAGCAGGATCAGACGATTTAGGTTTTTGCATGGCTGCACCCATCCGTAATGTTGTTTCTTGTTGCGTCAAGTGCGATCTTTACTAGACTGCTGTACATGACGAAATACTGCTTACTGATGTTCGCCGCCGTTTTGTGGCCAATCCTGCCGGCGAATGGTGAAGTGGCGGAGCCACCGTTGGAGGTGCAGGATGGCGAATTCCGGCGCGGCGGAAATGCCATTCACGCAATCGGCGTGAATTACTTCGATGGCTTCCGGCGCTTGTTGGAATTCCCTGACAAACAGGCGGCGAATCCACCGGAGTATGCAGCGGGCATGGACTTGCTTGCGAAGCACAGGATTCCTTTCGCACGATTTGCCGCGGGTGGATTTTACCCGGTGGAGTGGCACCTGTTCCGTGATGATCCCGAAAAATATTTCGCCTTGCTGGATCGATTCGTCGAGGAAGCGGGACGTCGTGGCATCGCGCTGATTCCCAGTTTGTTCTGGGCGCACTTCGCGGTGCCGGACCTTTGCGAAGAACCGATCTCCGCCTGGGGCGACAAGAATAGCAAAACCCGCGCGTTCATGCGGCGCTACACCGAATCCGTGGTCCGGCGCTATCGCAGCTCCCAAACAATTTGGGCGTGGGAATTCGGCAATGAGTTCATAATGGAGGCCGATTTGCAATTTCAGGTCAAAGCGGAGTATTGGGTGCTGCCGAAACTCGGCACCGCGACCAAACGCACAGCGGCGGACTTCCCGCGCAGCACCGATCTGATCGACGCCTACCGAGAATTTGCGGACATCGTCCATAAGCTGGATCCCAAGCGGCCAGTGATGACCGGCGACGCCATGACGCGTGCGAGCGCGTGGCATCTGGCGCGGGGCCAGGGCTGGAAACCCGACTCCCAAGAACAATGGAGCGAGGCAATACAGGCAGCTGCTCCGGGCCAAATCGATACGATCAGCCTGCACATCTATCATCCGCGGGCGGATGGTTCCGGCTATCCGGGCTGCGGTTTGGCCGGCGCCACCCTGTCGGGGAACTTCGAACTGGCCGCGGCGGCTGCCCGCGCCAGTGGCAAGCCGCTATGGCTCGGCGAGTTCGGCGCGGGAATCGGCGAAAACAGCATCCCACAGCGGAAGGAGCAGGTGGATGAAATGCTCACCTTGATCGAGCGCCACCGGATCGGCCTTGCCGCCTACTGGGTCTTCGACAGCATCAATCCGGACCTTGGAGTGTGGAATATCACCGCGACCAATGACAACTCCTGGATCCTTGATCGAATCGCCGCAACCAACGCCAGATTGGCGAAAAAGGGGAACTAGCAACCTATCGGGCTTGGAAGAGCAAATGGGCATGGGTCTTGCTTGCCGTTTTCACAAAAAAAATTCCAAAAAAGCCAGGCTCACCATCGGCACGGCAGAAGTTGAAATAGGAGTTTTAAGTGGGGGACTTCAACCACTCAGACTCCCCTCAGATTCCTCCCGTCATCAAACTCATGGGCCCCTCATCGCCGACGATCCCTAACCAGAGATAGACGACAGCTACGGCCTGCCCACCGACGGGTGGGACGGTCACGTCGCGAAGGAAGTCAGGGCTACGTGATGCTCTGGTGGATTGTGAATGGATTCAGGAGACTCCGAGGTCGTGTTGGATCTCTTCGAGGCTCCGGCCTTTGGTTTCGGGCACCATGAGTTTCACCCAGATGAGTTGGAGGACCATCATGCTGCAGAAGAAGAGGAAGACGTAGCCTGCCGGGAAAGCCGTGACCATCTTCGGGAAGAAGGTGGTGAGCAGCGCAGCGAAGATCCAATGGGTGAAGCTGCCGAGCGACTGGCCCTTGGCGCGGTATTTATCCGGGAAAATCTCCGAGATAAGCACCCAGATCACCGCGCCCTGACCGATCGCGTGCGCGGCGATGAAGGCAAAGATGCACGCTGGGACGATCGCAAAATGTTCGGTGAAAAACGCCCAGGCGCATAACCCCAGCGAGGCGATGTAGCCGAACGATCCGATGTAGAGCAGCGTGCGTCGGCCGAGCCGGTCGATCAGCCACAGGCCGACGAAGGTGAAGATGAGGTTGGTCACGCCGATGCCAACGGATTGTAGCAATGCCGCTTTCTGGCCGAGGCCGGTGAGTTCAAAGATCCGCGGTGCGAAGTATAGAATCGCGTTGATGCCCGAGGCTTGGTTGAAGAACGCCACGAGGATCGCAATCAGGATCGGCGTGCGCATCCCCATGCGCCAAAATCCCTTCGCGGATGCGACTTCCTTGCCAGCCGATGTCATGGCATCGGCGCTGGCTTCCAGTTCGGCAGCGGTGGCATTTGGCGTGATGAGTTTCAGTACAGCGATGCCGCCCGCACGATCTCCTTTGCGCGAAATCAACCAACGCGGGCTCTCAGGAATAAAAAAACATGCAGAGGTGTAGATGATAGATGGCACGACCATGATTCCGAGCATCCAGCGCCATGAGTTGTCGCCCATGCCCGCGAGCAGCGAGTTCGAGACAAAGGCGACGAGGATGCCGAAGACGATATTGAACTGGAACATGCCTGTAAGCCGCCCACGACTCTCCGGCGGCGAGATCTCCGAGATGTAAAGAGGTGCCGCCACCGTGGACACACCGATAGCAATGCCACCGAGGAAGCGAGCGACCATGAAGCCATACACCTCACTCGCGAACGCCGACCACAGCGAGCCAACGAAGAACAACACCCCAATGCACAGCAGCGTCTTCTTCCGTCCGAACCGATCCGTCGGCCAACTCCCCACAAGCGACCCCAGCACCGTGCCCCACAACGCCGCGCTCATCGCGAGGCCGTGCATCCCGGGGCTCAGGCCCCACAATGATTGGATCGTTTTCTCCGCACCCGAGATGACCACTGTGTCGAACCCAAAAAGAAAACCCGCGAGTGCGGAGACGACAGACCAGAGGAACAGTTTGTTATGATTATGCATGGACTTGTTTTTTCAATGTATCGGAAAACAGAGGTGTCGCCCCTGGCTGGGAGCAGACAAAAGCGGCCACGCGGTTGGCGTGGTGGTTGATGACAGTAAGGGGTTGACCGCTCAGCATGCCCATACAGAGAGAGGCCGTAAAGGAATCACCGGCACCCACGCTGTCTACCACATCAACAGGCGTGCCGGGACAGTCGTTCCATTCATCCGGGGTGACCATCAGGCTGCCGTCTTTGCCCCGCGTGTAGGCGATCAGTTTCAGGGAAAAGGTATTCAACAATGCCGCCAGCTGATCCCGCACGGAGCCCTTGAGACCGAACATCTCCGCCACTACAGGCAATTCCTCGTCGTTCAACTTGAGGACATTGGCAAGTTTTATAGACGACTCAATGATCTCCCTTGTGAAGAAGGCCTGCCGCAAGTTGATGTCAAAGATCTTCAATGACTCGGGGCGCATGGCCTTCAGAAATGACTGGATCGTGGCCCGCGAGACAGGATCACGCTGAGCCAACGAACCAAAACAGGCGGCATCCGCCTTGCCAGCCAATGCGGCCAAGGCGTCGGACATCGGAACGGCGTCCCAAGCCGCCCCGGTACAAATCTCATAGGAGGGCTTGCCGTCGGCATCCAACGTGACGAGAACCTGGCCGGTGGGATGATCGGGATCTTCCGTCACGTGGGCAGCGCTGATCCCACGGGCCGATAACTCATTGAGGATCGCCAATCCGAGGTGGTCCTGTCCGACGCTGCTTGCCGGATATGCGGTCGCGCCGAGTTGCAGGCAGTGGCAGGCAAAGTTCACCGGTGCGCCACCCAAACGCCTTTGACCCGGAAAAAGGTCCCACAGCAATTCGCCGATTCCAACGACAGTAGGTTGGTCGTTCATTTTTGTCGGAATGTAGACGCTTGCATGGCTCGATGAAATAGCGGACTTCATCTGATCTCACAACTCAGGATGTGGCAAAGATTAAAAAAACCTGTGCTTACAGGAAATGAAGATGTAAGGTTTCTCGCATGGCGAAGCATGAAATCATTTCACGGGATCTGCGCGGCGAGATTGCGGCTGGCAAGTATGGGACATCCGGTCAATTGCCGAGCGAATCACAGTTGTGCGAGCGCTACAAGGTTTCGCGACCCACGGTGACACGGGCTTTGCGCGATTTACAGGACGAAGACCTGATCACACGGCAAGCCGGTTCGGGATCCTTTGTCCGCTCCGCCAAGGAAAACAGAAAGGTAACGGCAGCGGTCATTGGGTTACTGGTGCCCGAGCGTGGGACAACCGAGATTTTCGATGCGATTTGCGGCGAGTTGGGTGCGCTGGCTCGAATACAAGGATACGGCTTGCTGTGGGGGAGCTCAGCGCTCCCGCACGTGGACCGAGACGCATCACCGGGCCACGCTGAGGAGGTCTGCCGGGAGTTCATCCGCAAGCAGGTCACGGGCGTGTTTTTCGCCCCACTAGAGGGGGGTGCGGAAATGGAGGCGGTAAATTGGAACATTCTCCATCTTCTTCAGGATGCAGGAATTTCCGTAGTTCTTCTGGACCGGGACGTTACCCCGTTTCCTACCAGAAGCGGATGTGACTTGGTATCAATGGACAACTTTGCCGCCGGCTACATGCTGGCCGAACATTTGATAAGGCTGGGCTGCACGAAATTGCGGTTTGTGGCGCATGCGGGTTCGGCACCGACCGTCCATGCACGCCTCAGCGGCGTGCGCGAGGCGATCCACCACTATGGCCTGAAGATGGATGGAGAACTCTCTTTCTGGGGCGATCCGCAGAAGATCGATTTTGTGCGCAGTCTGCAGGCGGGTAGGGCCTGTGACGGCATCTTATGCGCGAACGACGCCACAGCTGCCCAGTTGTTTCGAAGCCTCAGCGAACTTAAGATCAAGGTACCAGACAAGGTGCGCCTAGCGGGCTTTGACGACATGCGTCATGCGACTCTCCTACCGGTGAGATTGACCACCATTCATCAGCCCTGCCGTGATCTTGCAGAGGCGGCCTTCCACCGGATGCAAGAGCGCATCCGGGTGCCGACGGCACCAATCCGCACGCTGACCCTTGTGCCGCGCCTAGTGGTGCGGGATTCGTGCGGATCGTATTTGCGCTGAGGCAGTCAGGGTTCCTGCTTGGAGGCGGGCCGGGTGTCCACGAAGTGGAGCATCCGCACCCGCTCCTCGCCGGGGCGATTGTAGAGGAGAACCATTTCCCGCCAGTCCGGGCCGATGGAGAACTTGGTCTGACGAATCAGGTGGGGGGCTTCGTCCGGGAACTTGGCGGCGACTTTGATGCTGAAGAACTCCTCCTGCTTGAAGCTGAAGACGTGGTCTTCATTGGGATTGATTGTCACGGGTTTTGACTGTTCCCCGGCTTGGATGGCAATTTGTGCCTTGGAAAAATTCATGAACTTGAACGAACCAAACGGAAAGTCGGTGCCGCGGGTGGAGAGGAGCCTGTAGGAGAACCCGTTCACATCCGGAAGGAAAAGGAGCAATGATTCCCCGGCACTCAGGGCGGTGAGAGCCAGGGGCGATTCGACGGGTTGGTCCGACTCGGCAGCTTCCTGAGTGGCGAAGAACTGCGCCTGGACAGGCCCCTTGTATGAAATCATTTCCGAGAAGCTGCGCGTGTTGAGCGGGATTTTCACGGCTTTCGACGACGGTCCGGTGCGCAGCCACAGGGTGTGGTGTTCTGCGACGATTTCCGCAGCTGCCACCCGTAATTCCGCCTTAATTTCAATCGTTGGGGCCTGTGCTGTAAGCTTGGTTGCAGGGAGGATTAGACAGGCCAGAACCAGCCATGGCTTGAAGCGGTGGATTTTCGAAGTCATACGCAGTGGGTTAGGGTAGGATCAGATTTCATTGGCATTCAGCCAGCGGAAAGAAACCACATGGAAGCGGCGCCCAAAGGTCTGATTGGTCGTGTTCACTATGGCGGCTCCTTTCGTTCCGGGAGTCGTTAGATAATCATACGGTGGGGTCGCGTTCCCCATTTTGGACCCGTAGACGTTGGTGCCGGTCAATGCGGCGTCTGACTGATCCACATATTCAGGCATCCGCTGCACTACGGCCTCGCACCAGGCACGGGCGAGGATTTTGCCAGCGGCATCCTTTGCATCGCCATATGCCCGGATGCGAAAGGTGTCGTCGCGGGTGGAGATCTGGTTGCCAATGCGTTTGAGGAGGTCCGCCTGGGTGAGGTAGCCGGGAATGCCGGTCCAGCGCGAGCCGGTCGCTGCCTTGGGATTTGGCAGCGCGGGGTTGCCGACCGGACTGAAGGCAGGGTTGGGAGTGTAGCTTATGGCCGCACTGGTGATCATGTCGGCGCTATTTTTGAAGCGGGCGTTGATGGAATTTGCGGCGCTGGCATTGGGGGAGTTTCCATTGAATTCGTCCCAATCAATCGCGGCCTGCAGAGCACCTTCGGTTCCAAGGTCATTGTCAGACAGGCGGCGGTTGATGAAGTCCGACAGATTGAGGAATGGCCCACGGAGTTTGACCTGACGCACACATTCCTCGGCGAGTTTGTCGATCTGGTCTTTCGTCAGCAAGCGGACGCCAAGCCAGGAATTGGGATCGCCGGCGTCCACACCCTCGCCGGATGAACAGGGAAGTGTGAAACGGGAAAGCACCACCTGTGGAGATGAGAGTTCGAAATCCTTGAGGATGCCTGTGCTGGGGTCGAGGTAGCGGACGGAACTGTCCTGCAACCCCCAGAACAGGGCTTTCCAAGCTTCAACAGCGGTCGAGTTGACATTGAAGGCACCTTCCAGCAACAGGCAGCTGGAGGCGTATTTCCACGAGTCCGTGGCGGGTGCGCTTCCGGAAACCAGGAGATCCTTGAGTTCCTGCGGACTGAGTGCACCTGGATAGGAACGCAGGTGTGGATTGGGCAACGGCTTGTTTCCATCGACAAAATCGTCCGCCACTTTCTTCAGGTTGCGGCTGTCCTTGAACACGCCCTGATCCTGGCGCGTGATGCCGGAGCAGAACCATTCGTCCCAGAGCGCGTCGTTGTTGAAGAAGGCGTGATCGTAGACATCGCGGCACGGATCCCTATCATTTTTCCCGGTCACAAAGTCAGCTTTGTCTTGATAGATGCCGCTACCCGGAATCAGCGGATGTGAAAAGGAATTGCCGATGGCAAGCATCTGGTTGGGCGCGACATCGAAGAGTTCGCTGCGGGAAGGCCCTCCGGGTTTGCCGGGGCTGAGAGTGAAGTGCATGAGCGAAGCCAGCGAAATGACCGGAACCACGGGCAACTCCGAGGTAACGACCCTCGTCTGCCCAGTGTAATCCCCATCACCCAGGGAGATTGCGCTGCCCATATAAGCCCCGTTGTTGGACGCCACATCCGGGTTGAGCTGGCTGCCTGATCCAGCCCGGATATTGAGGCCGTATTGGGACATGGTCTTGAGGCCGTCAGTGCCAAGACCCTGCGCGTAGCGCGCATTGGTCGGGTTGGCATGGATGAAACTGCGGCAGCGGTAATCCACCACCGGCTGTGGGACTCCATTTGCATCCTGAATCGCGGGATTGAGCATCCGTTCCCCGCTTTTCAGCACGAATTCCAGACTGGAGAAAGGAAACCGCAGGTCGCTGAATTTGGTGACGCGCTCACCGTCTTTGTCAGGAATGATCGGGATGCTCATGCCCAGCGGCAGCCAGTGCCCGCAAAACCAAGAATAGCGCGTATCCGTTCCAACTCCACCCTGGGTGTGGAAGTTGTATTCCTGCCCTTCCTTGATGGTTTGACCAAAGACCCGCAGCGCCAGCCCGACTTCGGGCATGGACCCGTCCGCATTCTGGGTGATGATCAACTTGCTCAGGCTTGGATTATTTCCGGCCGCAATTGACACATCAAAGCCCCCTCCCCCATTGGGATCATATCCCGGATTCAACCAGGCTGTCGTACCAACGATAGAGGAGGACGCGCGAACCGAATAAATCCTCGACTCCCCGGGCTGAAGGACAATCGGTATATTCTGGTTGGTCCCAGTCTCAGCGACCCGAAGCGAAATCGAGTCGGCGGCACCACTTGCAGCACGTTTCAGAGCCGCGCTCCAATTGATATTTTTCGATGGATCGCTTGGCACGGTGATTTTGTATTCGGCACTGACCGCAGAATCCGCAAGACCGAACCCGCCTGGGATTTTCATGGTCACGTTGTATGGATTCCAGAGGGCAATCACCGGATTGACGCTCAACTTGTATTCATACTGCCTGGGAGTGAAGGAGGCCCCGCCGGTCAACATCTCCACGCGCCTGGTGGAGAAAAAAAGCATATACCGGCTGATGATCGGGGTCAGGTCAAAACCGTAGCCATCATAAAAGAGTCCATCACCGGTATTTTGAATCGCCCAGAACAAATCGGCTCTTGGGCCGCCACTGTCGTAAAGGCGCTTCTGCCCGCCGGAACCGGTGCCGCCCTTGTAGAGGGAATAGTATTGGTGCAATTTATACCAACTGGTGAAGTTCGGCTTCTGTGGGTATCTGCCCTTAGGCACATCGGCCGTAAGCGGGCGCAGCGAAACCACCGTGCCAGTGTGCGTCTGGTCCAAAAAGTCTTCGGTTCCGTATTCCACCGGTAACGAGTCATTTTCCAGTAGCAGGTTGAGATCTTTTTTCAGTCCGCCCTTGCGAACGTCGGTGAGCAGTCCGACCGACTCCACGCTGAGATCGTGGAAATGTCCCGGCAGCTTGTCGCGTGCGGCAGTGTCGATCCCTGTAACTTCGAGGGTGCGCAAATCCGGCAGTTTTGAGAGCACGGCGGTGGTGGTTGGGAGGCTGGAGAGGCCATCGAGTTTTTCGGCACCACCCTCGGGCCGCTGCGAGCGTCGATTAAGTCCTGCCAAATTGTTATCCGGCGGATCCGAGGCCGCCACATGGGCCTTCTGATTCTCGCCGCCGATCCACCAGGCGCAGGCCCCCTTGGTCAGGGGCAGCGTGGGCACTTTGACTTGTAGCGAGGTGCTTGCGGTGGTCCCCAGCGTCCCTTTGCCCACAAGCTCCACGGTGGGGATGGTGCCGGGATTCTGCGCTGCGCCAAAGGACCCCAATGCGGTCGGCGTGGGATGGGAAACCAGCCAACGCCGGAATTTCGACTCCCGCCCCGGAGTGTAGGTCGCATTGATGCCACTGGCGTTGAGCCAGGTGTCACAGGAATTCCATGCTCCAAGCCACATCGGGTTGGCGACATTGTCCGGAGTGGAAGTGCTTGAGTTGCTGTCGAGAATTTCCGCACGCGCTGTGATCCGCTGGTCGGGTCCGACCTCCTTCTGCAAGTCCCCGATGGCCAGCATCAACGCCAACCGGGCGTTGGCCTGGGCCTCGGCTCTGGCGGCAGACGTGCTGCTGGTGCGGAGCGAGATTGACGCCAGGCTGAGCAAGCCTACCGCAATGACCGTCAGCAGGACCATGAGCGACAGCGTGACGATGAGCGCGAAACCCGAGGCGGTCTGCGGCCGCACGATTGACCACGGAGAAAGCGATCCGCCGCGCTGATCTGAAGAAAGTGTGGAGTTCGTTTTCAAGCTGGGAAATGGGATTGGGGCAGCGGGAATCCCATGCGCTCGTTCAGGGAAGCTCGCGTTCGACTTCACATCGAAACCGCCCCCCAACAGCGATACCCGGACAAACTCTGAATCTCCAATTGAATCTATCCCGCATTCAAAAAAGCTGCCATGACAAGTATGAATTCTGTAAATACAAATACCCATAAAGAGGTAGCCACATTCTTGTGCGCGGGAAGCAAGCTGCGGGAAAAGCACGTTGGAATCGGCTACTTTGTCACAAACGCCGGGATGACTCTTTGTGGCAGGGTTTGAAGCATTTTGCCCATACCCTTGTCGTGGGAGGTGACCACCGCGATGAGGTCGAGCTCGGGAAACATGAAAATAAACTGGCCTCCCGCACCCCGGCCCTCGACGCAATGGTAGGTCTTCCCACCGACTTTGAAATCCTCCACCCACCAGAAGAAGCCGTAATTCGAAGTCCCGTAGCTGTGGACGAGCGGACTCGTTGCGCGGGCGATATAGGCCTCGGGAATCAGTTGCTGGCCCTGCCACTTCCCCTTGTTCATGATGAGCATCCCAAACTTCAACATGTCGCGCGAAAGAATGCTGCCTCCGGCAGCCGACTTCGGCAAGCCGCTCACCGCCGTCTCCCAATGGTAGTTCGTGATCCCCATGGGCTTGAGCAGTTCATTTTGTAGAAACTCCTTCGCTCCTCCGGGCGCAACCGCCTCCAGCACCTGCATGGCGATGGCCGGATCCGGTTCCTGATATTTGAATGTCCGGGGAGCCTGCGGGATCGGGGCGCTGTTCTGGAGGTAGGCTTGGATTTCCCCCTGTCCCTTCAACTGGGCGGGGTCCTTGAGCAGCTCTTTCGCTTTCGCGTCGTCGAGCCGGATTCCGGATCCCATGCTCATCACTTGAGCCAACGTGATGGCATCCGCACCCGGGACAAGTTTTGCAGTGTCCAGTCCCTTGAGGAAGCCGATGGCGGGTTTGTCGAGGTCCTCCATGGTCAGATAGCCCAGTTGCATCGCACGCCCAAGGGCAAGCGCGGTGTAGGACTTGGTGATCGACATCTGATAGTGGGGGTAATTCGCGCGGCCCCTGCGGTAGTAGGACTCGAAAACCAGTTTGCCCCGGTAGCTGATCAACAGGCTGTCCGTGTTATTTTTCTTTTCGTCCCTCGGGGCGTTGGCGAGCTCCCCAGCGAATATCTGAATGGTCTTCGCGTCTCCGCCATCCACACCCAGGACGCCCACGGGAACCCCGTCCTTCTTGTCCTCTGGAGCTGTGCTGATGTAGGGCTTTTCCAAATCCGGGAGTTTGCTCTCAAGCTGATAGGAAACGTCCTTGGAATTGAGCGCCGTGACTTCCGGCGCAAGGCCGTTGCTCTCCTGGGCGGAAAGGTTGCAATCAAGTAATAGGCAGAAAAACATGGCGCCAACGGCCACACGGGTGATCGGATTCATCGGATTGACAATAAGGGTTCTCATGAGATGGATTTATTGGGAATTCCCGGACGGATTCTTGTTGGGTTGGGTTCCATTTCGCATGGGTTTAAAGTTGTTCTGCGCGAACGTATCCGTCCGGAAGGACGAGGCGGGCAAACCGTCCTTATTGAAAAGATTGCACAAGGGGAAACTCGACCATGCGTAGCGGACGGCGACCGGCGGAGTCACCGAGGGACTGCTCACCGTCACTTGATTGGGCGCGGTGATCACGGCATCCGCGTGGACGAATTGTTGGTCGGCACCACAAATCGTAAAGCCCTGCAGGCGATCCTTACCAAGCTGGTGGCCACCGACCAGTGTGAGCTCCCGCGCCTCCAGGCCTTTCCCTGCGTGCTTGAAGGTGATCACCACCTTATCTCCCCGGACTACCATCGACTCATAGAGCGGACCGGACGGCACCACATCCATCCCATAGAGCGTGGCCTTTGCCCACTGAGCGAGCCGGTCGCCTACCGGTTGTTTGTCATTCGGGTGAATGTCCTTCTCATTCCCGACATCAAGTGTGACGGCCATCCCGGTGTTTGGCAACGAGAGGGTCCGGGTCTGCGAATCGCGCACGCACGACCAAACCGAGTCTTCCGGCTCCGGTGAAACCGCACGGAAGCCCGGCAGTTGAACAAAAAGGAAGGGCATGTCCTCCCTCCCCCACGCCGCACGCCACGAGCGGATTAGATTGGTGAACGAGCTTTCGTAAGTCGCCGCCTTTCGCATCGGCGAACAGGCATTGGATTCTCCCTGATACCAAAGCACG
>VFJU01000054.1 GCA_009885905.1 Verrucomicrobiota bacterium | reverse complement strand
GATAGAATCCAGTTAGAAAAAGATGATCGGGGAGATGTGTAAACAGTAACCATTAAATATTCATGACCATGTTCAATCATTTGTCCAAACGATGGATGGCTTACTCAGTCGCCTTCGTTGTGGTTTTCTGTCAACCGATCTTGGGACAGGTCAAAGGTATCAAACAAATCCTGTTGGAGAAACAGCAAGTAAAACCCCAAGCGCCAGAGAGCTCTGATGATACGAAAAATAGACTCACGCAATGGCAAAAAGACGCGAGACAGACCCTAACAAAATTAGAAGATTCCGCGACGGTTCACCCTAAAGACGTCACCCTCGGTGACGTGGAAGACTACCGCCGCGATGCGGAACAAGTGGTTCTTACCATCAGCCGCTACTTGAAATCATTGGAGAATGAAGTCGCAGCAAGTCAATCCATAGAAGCTGCTAGAGAAAAAGGTGCGGCATGGACAGGCTTTAAAGAGCCGCCGCCCTATTCACTTCTCATGGTGGATGAGTTGCGGAATGAGCAAGACACCGTTCATAAAAGCCTTACTTCTTACGAATCTTCTTTGGAAGTTCTTCAGAGAACACTCGCCCAAGTGATCAAAGAAACCAAAGCCATTGAGGAAAAGGCAAAGCAAGTTTCAACCGATAGTGACGACGGTGAAGCGTGGCGACAAGAGGCGGCACGCGTCAAATCGCGAGCTTTGGCGGTGCGTGCAGGGCTGCTTCAGAGCAACTGTGAGATTCTAAAAAGCAAAATCGCAGCGGCCAATCTCGACGCGGCATTATTGAGCCGGCAAATAAAAATCGCGATGGCGCAATCTCGTTTCAACAAAGACGACCTCGCTAAGGTTCAAAGTCTCGTAACAGAGCGCCAAGCAGCGATCCAACAAGATTTGGAAAAAATCTCCTCCAGGCTCAAGGCGGCCGCCAGCACGAATAACCAAACGCAAGCGGCTCTCGCTGGCATGAACGCAGCAGCGTCAGAAGGAACACCTCCCGCAGGCATAGACCTGGCTAAGATCAAAGCCGAGGTGGCAGAAAATCGATTGGATATTTTGCAATCAATTGCTGAAGTCTATGAGAATTTAAACCAACTCGAGAATCTATCACTAAATGCTTACCATGATCGGCAGGTTTTACTGAACGCCGCCACGGCGAATGAACGCGAAAAGCCACTGGCCTCTCTTGAGGCGTTGCGGGATCGGTTCTATGCATGGAAGGATTTCAGCACGAGCGAAATTGCAGCTTCGCTCGCAGATCTCGGTCGCATTGAGGCAAAGTCCGCTCCGTTAGGGTCTGATGACCCACGTGCCAGTCTCTTTGCAGAACAACGTGCTCTTCAAACTGAAAAAACGGCGATCCTTCGAAGGGTTTCTCATGCCGTGGAGACGCAGTTAGAAATACTTGATCGTTGGATCACCGATTACGCGCCTCATCAGGATAACCATATCGTCTATCAGACTATTTTATCGGTTGCCGATAAAACGTGGGGAAGATTGCAAAGCATCTGGTCTTTCGAGGTCATGAAAGGTGAAATCTCGTTGGAGGTGGAGGGTCAAAAAACGACGATCTTCACGCCGGTAACGCTTGGGATTTTGCTGCGTGCCTTGTTCTTTTTTGTCATCGCTTATCAGATCGCCTCGTTCATCGCTAAACGAGTCCAAAAGTCCGTTATTAGTCGAGGCCACATCGCCGAGGCTCAGGCACGCACACTCAAGAACTGGGCGATGGTTGTGGTGAGCATCTTTCTCGCAATCGGTACGCTCTCGCTGTTGAACATCCCCCTCACTATTTTTGCATTCCTTGGAGGTGCACTTGCCATCGGGTTGGGTTTTGGCATGCAGACGCTCATCAAAAATTTCATCAGTGGCATCATCGTATTGTTCGAGCGAAAAATCCGTGTCGGTGACATCGTCGACATCGGCGGAATAGTTGGAAATATCACTGAAATCAACACGCGATCATCGGTATTGCGCGGCGCCGACGGTAAGGAGTCGCTGGTTCCCAATTCACTTTTTCTAGAAAACCGTGTGACCAATCTGACTCTAACCAACAGGGTCGTAAGAAATATTCTAACGGTACGAGTCGCCATTGGATCGCCAACTCAAAAAGTGAGCACGATTTTAAAAGAAACTGCCGAACGACACGGCTTGATTTTGGAAGAGCCTAGCCCGATCGTTACCTTTGAAGATTTCGCTGACGGGGCACATGTTTTTGCGGTCTATTATTGGACGGAATTCAATTCAAAAACGAACACGGATGTCGTCGCGAGCGACCTTCGTTTCATGATTGAAAAGCAATTCGTAGAAGCAGAAATTGATTTTGCGGCAACGCGCCAGATGCAGCCCAATTTTAAAGATTCAGTCCAATGACGGAAGACATTCGCTGGATGCAGTTGGCGTTGACCGAGGCTCGCAATGGCATGGGTCGAACCGCACCGAATCCACCGGTGGGCGCGGTGATTGTGAAAGATGGTATTCTGCTAGGAAAAGGTTGGCATCGTGCAGCAGGTATGCCACACGCCGAACGCGAAGCACTAGCAGACACCGGTCAAAAAGATCTCCGTGGAGCGACGCTATACATCACGCTTGAGCCGTGTTCAACCCAAGGTCGAACGCCGCCATGCACGCAGGGGATCATCGATGCGGGAATCGGTCGCGTGGTTTATGCTTGCGTGGATCGGAATCCGGATCATGCGGGACGTGCGGATTTTCTTTTGCAAGCCGCCGGCATCGAAGTCGTGTCGGGGATTTGCCAAGAAGAGGCTGAGAAGTTGCTTAGGCCATTTTTCAAAGTTCGCGAGACTGGGTTGCCTTGGGTGATTTGGAAATCTGCGATGAGCCTCGACGGTCGCATCACCCGCCCACCAGGCGAAGGGCAATGGCTCACTGGTGAACTTGCCCGCGCCGATGTGCAAAAGATCCGTGCGACGGTGGACGCCATTCTCACAAGTGGCGAGACCGTGCGGCGTGACAAGCCAGCTCTAACCATCCGTGACCCAGAGTTGTTAGCGGGTCGGCAACAACCTTGGCGCGTGGTGGTGACGGATCGTCCTGAGTCGATCGTTTTTCAAGGGCCCATGGATCGGACCTTGATACGACCGCGCGGTGATCTCAGGGAGATTTTGAGGAATCTAGTCAGTGAACAAGGAGTACTAACAGTAATGGTCGAGGCAGGCGGGGTCTTTTCTGCGGCTCTTTTTGAGGCAGGATTGATTGACGAAGTGGTGGTCTATTACGCGCCGTTGCTGTGCGGTGGTCCATCGCCGGGACTCGGTGGGGGAGGCCTGCACGAATCGCTTCATTTGGAGGAAATCGATTTCAAGCAGTTTGGCGACGACGTCCGCGTGCGAGGAATTACGGTCCGTTAGGAAAGGGCAGCCTCCAGCGCATGGATCGCGTGGTCGATTTCACCGAGACTCGTCGACAAGGGCAGCATGAGAACGACCGTGTCCAAGATGGCTCGTGTCAGCAGACCATGCTCGCGTGCGGCGAGGCAGATGGCTTCGCCAAACCTTTCGACAGGCGGGAATTTTTCACCATCGGGTCGGCGTAGTTCGACTCCAGCGATAAATCCACATTGGCGGATTTCATGGATCAAGGGTTGGCGTGATTTGAGGTGAGTAAGGCCCAAGGAGAGGCGAGAAATTTTCTCAGGCAGGTGGTCGAGGGTCTTCTGGCTTTCAAAAAGATCCAAATTAGCCAGTGCGGCGGCACAACCTAACGGATTTGCTGTGTAACTGTGACCGTAGTAGAATGCTCGGTGATCAGCTCCTAAAAACGCATCGTAAATTTTTCCGGTGGTGAG
>VFJU01000303.1 GCA_009885905.1 Verrucomicrobiota bacterium | reverse complement strand
TTAAGAGAGGTTAACTGATCCGTGATTCGTGCTTTATGATCCGCGGGAATGAATGGAGAAGAAGGGCCGGCGACGTGGATGTTTGCGACTTGTTGGACGCCGTTGGTGTCCAGGAAAGCGCGGGAGAGGTTGACGATGGTTTTTCCGCGCCAAGTCATGACGAGGCGGCCGCTGTCGGTGACGGTGGCGACGTGTTTGCATTCGAGATTTTCCTGATCGGACTCGTTGATGAAATAACCGATCTCCGCGGCATCCACGCAGATTGCCATGCGTTCTTGGGACTCTGAAATGGCGAGTTCGGTGCCGTCGAGCCCGTCGTATTTCTTGGAAACGGCGTCGAGGTTGATTTCTAACGAAGGAGCGATTTCGCCTATTGCGACAGAAATACCGCCGGCACCGAAGTCGTTGCAAATTTTGATTTTGCGGGTGAGCTCTGGGTTGCGGAACAGGCGTTGAATTTTGCGCTCGGTGGGTGCATCACCTTTTTGCACCTCGGCAGAATTTTCGAGTGCGGTGTCGGTGTGTTCCTTGGAAGACCCCGTCGCGCCGCCCACGCCGTCGCGCCCAGTGCGACCGCCGATGAGGAGAATGACATCGCCCGGGGCAGGGGAGCCGCGAAAAACGTGCGAGCGTGGGACGGCAGATACCACCGCACCGATTTCTAACCGCTTAGCGACGTACCCTGGGTGATAGACCTCGGCGACTTGGCCGGTGGCGAGACCGATTTGGTTGCCGTAGGACGAGTAACCGCGGGCGGCGACCTGGCAGATTTTCTTCTGTGGTAGTTTGCCGGGCAGAGTCTCGGAAAACGGCGTACGAGGATCTCCAGCACCGGTGACACGCATTGCTTGATAGACGTAGGAACGACCTGATAGAGGATCGCGGATGCAACCACCAAGGCAAGTGGCCGCTCCGCCAAATGGTTCGATCTCGGTGGGGTGGTTGTGGGTTTCATTTTTGAACATTACTAGCCACTCCTCTACGGGGCGACCGTCGATGGAGACGGGCACGACGATGGAGGCGGCGTTGACTTCTTCCGAGACCTCGAGGTTGTCGAGCTCGCCGGATTTTTTCATCTCGCGCATGCCGATGAGGGCGATGTCCATGAGCGTGATCGGTTTATCCTCGCGACCGAGCGCGCGGCGGGTGGCGAGGTAAGTTTGCCAAGCGTGTTGCACGGGCTCAGTGTTTTCATCGAATGTTACCGCGTCGATTTTCGTTAGAAATGTGGTATGACGGCAGTGGTCCGACCAGTAGGTGTCGAGCATCCGCAACTCGGTGAGACTTGGATCGCGTTTTTCTTCGTCGCGGAAATAGGCTTGGCAGAATTTTACGTCCTCAACCGACATTGCAAGGGCGAGATCGTTGCGGAGAGTGGCGGAGTTTTGGGATGCGAAGTCGGAGAGGATGGCGACATCAGCGGGTGGAGAGGGGGCTGCGCGGTTAGAAATCGAGGCCACGGCGACTTCGTGTGAATCGACCGCGTTGATGACGTAGGATTTGATGCTCTTGAGTTCGGTGTCGCTAAGGCTTCCGGTTAGAACGATGATTTTTGCAGAAATGATCAGTGGGCGATCCTTGCCGGTGAGGATTTGCACGCATTGAGCTGCGGAGTCCGCGCGTTGGTCGAACTGGCCGGGAAGGAACTCCACAGCGAAGGCTGCTTCATTTGCGGCGAGCATCAGCGAGGGGGAAACCGAGTCGACTTGTGGTTCCGAGAGGATCAAGCGGGTGGCGGTCTTGAATTCCTCTGAGCTGAGTCCCTCGCAATCGTAGCGCTGCACGATGCGTAAGCCCGTGAGACCAGAAACGGCGAGCGACTCATGGAGCTCATGCAAAAGGTGGCGTGCCTCGGCTTGGTGGGCGGGTAATTTTTCGACGAAAATGCGATTCATGGGGACGGTGCGAGACAGAGCTTTGGAAAGCACAGGATGCTAGGACACCGGAACGTGAGAGCAAGCGGAATGGGGAAATTGATCAATTCGCGCTCACCGACCTGCGGTGGCGTGGAGGATCGCGCCGTCGCGGATCGTTCTGGCTCGACGGCGGGGTCAGGTGTGTGGTGGTTTTGCAAGTCAAGCGATCCCATGCACCATGCCCGAGCTTCCCGAAGTTGAAACCACCTGCCGCGGCATTGCGCCGCACGTCACTGGGGTGCAGATTAAGGAAGTCATTGTCCGGCGTCATGATCTGCGTCAACCGGTTTCGGCTAACATTGCGGCGGTCGAAGGGTGCAAGATTCTGGGCGTCACTCGGCGGTCGAAATATATTCTGCTAGAAATCGACGACGGCTCCACATTGTTGATTCATCTCGGAATGTCTGGCAGTTTACGGGTGGTTAAATCCAGCGAGCCATGGAAAAAACACGATCACGTTGGTATCACCTTGAAGGGCGGCAAGCAGCTGCGTTTTCATGATCCTCGTCGCTTTGGATTGGTGCTTCGTTTGACTGGACCTGACCCGATGATGCATGACTTGCTCAAGAGTCTGGGACCTGAACCGTTAGAAAATGGCTTTACGTTGAAAGTGCTCCATGCGGCTTGTGCCAAGCGTTCGTCGGCGATCAAGGTGGTGATCATGGATGCAAAAGTGGTGGTGGGAGTAGGAAACATTTATGCCTCAGAGGCTTTATTCCAAGCTGGAATTCTGCCGCACACT
>VFJU01000444.1 GCA_009885905.1 Verrucomicrobiota bacterium | reverse complement strand
GTAAACCGTTGAGGGTCAAAGAGTGGAGGCGAGGGGAGTCGAACCCCTGTCCGAAACGCCGTCAACACTGGCATCTACACGTTTAGCATGATGTCTAGAACTTCGGATGGGCTGGGCCCTCATGCGGCGTTGCTCATCCTAGAATCCTGTTTGATCTCGGAAAAATGCCCGGATACCCGACACTTTCCCCAGCCTGCTAAGTGTTCGCCATCCCCCTCAGCAGGTGTCGGGGTTCAGACGTGGTCGTCAATTAAGCGGCCAGTGCGAGCTCGTTAGAGTCTGCATTTATTTTTTTTGAGCGGCTTTTTAAAGAGGCCAACCGATCAACCTCTACGTGCAACCAGCGCGTCAAACATCCCGTCGAAACCAGAACGCCCCCGTCACTTGTGACAAGTGAAATATGCACACAATTACCCAGCGATCAATCGCAATCGAGATTTTCACCTCCAAGGGCGTTTTTTGCTAGAATATCAAAGGTCATAGGTGCCGTGATCGGTGATCTGAGCGGGGTGATCAACCCGTTATTTAAGCGATATATCCAGCTGTGGATGGCGATTTGTTGTCCGCGCTCCCAGGCGTCTTCCAAGATGGTGGTGTGGGCCACGTGCCTCGCTTGGGCTAAAACGTTGAGTTCACAGAGTCGGTCGACCGCAGCAGTTGGATCGAGAGCATCAAGTTCGCGGTGGTTAATTCGGCGTAATGACCGGATACCTGCAAGCCAATTGTCGATCATTCCATGACGGAAATTTTCCAAAGCAGCCTGCACACCGCCGCAACCGTAGTGACCACAGACGATGATATGGCGGACTTTGAGGACGTCGACGGCGTATTGAATGACGGCGAGAACATTGAAATCTGTCTCAGCAACGATGTTTGCGACATTGCGGTGGACAAAGATTTCACCCGGAGCCAGTCCGGTGATTTGATTTGCGGGCACTCGACTGTCAGAACAACCAATCCATAAATATTCTGGTGATTGCTGACCCGCGAGCCTCAGGAAAAAGTCTGGATCGTCGGCTCGAATTGACTCAGCCCAAAGACGGTTTTTTTCTAAAAGATGGTTAAGCGTTTCCATAATAGTCGAGTCGCTCGCGATGGTAGACAATATGAACCACTCGCGTCCACGCGAAAGATTCATCTCCATTCAGAGTGGAGGGGCAAACGGTTCGCGATGGACGTACTGCCAAATATGTCGTGAATTGCCGTCGCACCTTTTACGGTTGCAGCGATGTGATGAACTGGAATTATCCCAAAGAACTGCCAGTCGTCGAGCACCGAGAGGAAATTCTCGCTGCCATTCGTGCACATTCGGTGGTGGTCGTGGTCAGCGAAACAGGGTCGGGAAAAACCACTCAGCTACCGAAAATGGTCGCCGAGGCTCTTGGTGTTGATGGTGGGCGGATCGGGTGCACCCAGCCACGTCGGATTGCGGCGGTCAGTGTGGCAAAGCGTGTCGCGGAGGAATTACGGGTGCCGCTCGGTGACTTTGTAGGCTATCAAGTCCGCTTCGAAGACAAGACATCGCGAGCCACTCGTATCAAATTCATGACGGATGGCATTCTCCTCGCAGAGACCCAAGGAGATCGTGATTTAAAGCAATACGAGGCACTAATTCTTGATGAGGCGCACGAACGCTCACTGAATATTGACTTCCTGTTAGGATACGTGAAAGGACTGATCGACCGTCGCAAGAATTTGAAATTGATTATTTCATCAGCCACACTCGATGCCGGTGCATTCTCGGAATTTTTTTCTAACAATGGAATTCCAGCTCCCGTAATTGTAGCACCCGGTAGGATGTTTCCTGTCGCAGAATTTTTTTTACCACCTTTCGATGATGAAGATCTAGCACAGCACGTTGCTCGTGGTGTTGACTACCTTGAAGAGGTTGAACCGAGTGGTGACGTGTTGATTTTTCTCCCCGGAGAGAGAGAAATTCGCGAATGTGCTGATGTACTGGAAGGTCGCAATTATCGTGGCACGGAAGTCCTGCCGCTCTTCGCCCGGCTTGGCCTCGGTGATCAACAGCGAGTCTTCAATCCTGGCAATAAGCGCCGGCTTATCCTTGCCACAAACGTTGCAGAGACATCTCTAACCATTCCTCGTATTGCCTGTGTGATTGACTCGGGTATCGCGCGAGTCAGTCGCTGGAGCCCAGGAAAAGGTGTGCAACGATTGCAGGTCGAGCCTGTTAGTCAAGCCAGTGCGCGTCAGCGTAAGGGACGTTGTGGACGAGTGCGCGACGGTGTCTGTGTTCGGCTCTATGAGGAAACGGAACTTACCGAGCGCCCGGAATTCACTGACCCAGAAATCCGTCGCAGTTCGCTGGCGGGGGTGATTTTACGGATGAAAGCGCTAGGGCTTCCTGAAATCGGCGAATTTCCGTTTCTCGATCCACCTGCACCGAAGGCGGTGGCAGAAGGTTATCGCACACTGCGTGAGGTTGGTGCGTTAGATATGGATAAACGACTAACAGAGTATGGTCGTCAAATTGCTCGTTTACCCGTTGATCCACGTCTCGGGCGGATGCTAATCGAAGCCCGAAAAGAACACTGCCTGGCAGAGGTCTTGCCCATCGTTGCCGCATTGGAGTCCAGCGATCCGCGCGAGCGACCGGCGGAAAAAGCCCGCGAGGCGGATGCTGCACACGCTCGCTGGAAGGATGGAGAAAGTGACTTCATAACACTTCTGCGGCTCTGGCAGGATCTTGCCCGCTTCCGGGATGGCAAGGGGCGATGGCAGCGCAACGCTCTGCGAAAGTACTGCGGGCCGACCTTTCTCAACGCCCGCCGCGTCATGGAGTGGGCCAACGTCTGCGACGAACTGGGGGACTTGCTAGAACGCGAGTGGAAGCTCAAGCTCGGCGACATCGGCAAGGAACTATCTGGAGCGGCCGCCTACGCCACCATCCACAAGGCGCTCCTCTCCGGTGTGCCTCGTCAATTCGGAGTGTGGGATCGTGAGTCGAAATCATATCGAAGTGCGAATGGTGGTTTCTTTGCGGTATTTCCTGGTTCTGGATTATTTTCGCTGCCCAAGCGCTTCGAGTGGGTGATGGGGATGGAATTGATAGAAACTTCGCGTCTTTGGGCAAGGCGCGTGGCACGCATTGACCCAGTGTGGGTTGAAAAAGTCGCCCCCCACTTGTGCAAGAGTAAGTATGGCGATGCTCATTGGGATGAAAATCAGGGAGCAGTCTATGGCGCCGAAACGGTAATTTGTGGAGGTCTGCCAGTGGTGGTTGGAAGACGCGTTCATTATGGTCGCGTCGATTCTAAAGCTGCCCGTGGTATTTTCTTACGGGAAGGAATTATTGGTAACGGTTTGCGGAAGAGTTATCCTTTTCTTGATCATGTGTTAGAAATGCGAGCTGAAATTGAACTAATCGAAAAAAAATTACGGCGACCAGGTGGGCTTTGGAGTGATGATGCAGTTCTTCGTTTTTACCAAGAGCGAATCCCTGAAGATATTAACACGGCTGCTGCTTTCGACAAATGGTTGGTCGATCGAAATGAGATGCTAATGTTAGGAATTTCAGATGTGGTGGATGAGGATCTCGTGTATCTCGGACTCGATGGATTTCCCGACACTTTTTCACACGGTGGATGCGATTATTCGTTTTACTATCATGCCAAACAGGGTGATCGCGATGATGGTGTCACTCTCGGCGTTCACGTCGATCAATTGCCCAAGCTCCCCGAATGGCTTCCCGCGTGGGGGGTCGATGGAAATTTGCGAGAAAGAGCGGAAATATTATTGCGGTCATTGCCTAAAGACTACCGCCGAATTTGCCAACCGATCGGATCCGTGGCTGAGGGATTTGCTGAGCGATGGATGTTCGCACCGAAAGATCGGTCGATTCTTCAAGCGCTTTCCGAGTATGCTCTCGAGCGGACGGGTGCTGACGTTCCTGTCTCGGAATATGATCCGAGTAAAATTCCGCCAGAATTGGTCACAAAAATATGGGTTTGTGACGATGATGGTGAGGAACTCGCAATGGGTGACGATGTTGCGGTGTTGAAGTTGCAGTTAGCAGATATCATGCGTGTACGCTTCGAGGCAGTTGCGAATGCTGACATTGAGCGAAAGGGTATTAACTCGTGGGATGGTGAGCGATTACCTGTTAGAGTCGATACGCCGGGCGGTCCGGCTTTTCCTGCTCTGGTAGATGAAGGTCATTCCGTCGCAGTGCGCGCTTTTACTTGTGCAGCGGAGGCTGAAGAGTCGCATCGCTGCGGTGGTGCGAGGTTGCTTTGGTTAGCCCATAAAGAGCAGGTTTCTCATCTAAAGAAAAAATTTCCGATAGGAATAATGGCCAAGGTAGAACTCCCTCGACTAGGTATCGGTGGAACGACCTTAGATAAGCTTATTTTACTTGCAGCCGAAGGAGCTGCAGGAGGAATTTTCCCACGCTCGCCCGATGAATTTCGGATGACCACCGA
Source organism: Verrucomicrobiota bacterium (assembly GCA_009885905.1). Lineage (GTDB taxonomy): Bacteria > Verrucomicrobiota > Verrucomicrobiia > Verrucomicrobiales > Akkermansiaceae > Luteolibacter. The sequence goes on along the minus strand of VFJU01000444.1, from coordinate 3,132 downwards.
GAAAGCGAGGGGCCAATTGTACGATGCCGCGACGACCATCGCGATAGCGGTGGATGAGATTCTTGAGATACTGCCAGAGATTCAAAAGTGGGTTGTTGTAAACCACGGTGATCGCAATCTGGGTGAGATCGCTGTAGATATTGAAGAGCAGCTTGCATGGCTTTTCCGTGAAGATTTCGCTTGGCGTGCTGGCTTCGCAGGCCTGCGTGATTACCCACGCCGTCTTCGCGCAATCCGTTCTCGGTTAGGTCGGGTATCATCATTACCGATCGTCAAGGATTTGGAAAAATTACAGCGCATGAGACGGCTATGGGCCCCGTGGTTTAATCGTTGGACGGAGCATCCAAACGATCCGCGGTTATGGGCTATCGGTTGGGCGCTGGAGGAATATCGGATATCGATTTTTGCGCCTGACATTCGAGTGATTGGAAAGGTATCTGAGAAGCGGATTGAACAGATGATTTCTCGAGATCGATGAGAAAATAATTGAGTGTGTCTGGTGTTTATCCAAGTCGGGTTGGTCTTGCCAAGTCAGAGAATTTGACCATGTTTCGTGGCACGTATGATGCAATCGTTAATTGAAATTTGGTTTCGTTGGGTTCACGAGTGGGGATATGGCGGCGTTGTCATTCTGATGGCGATGGAGAGTTCGATCTTTCCCGTGCCCAGTGAACTGGTGATACCCCCGGCGGCGATTCTAGCAGCACAGGGCGGAAAAATGTCGGTATTAGGGGTGATCATTGCAGGAACTTTCGGCTCGTGGCTGGGATCGGCGATCACTTACTGGGTCGCCTTGGTCGTTGGCCGACCCGTCGTGATGAAGTTCGGTAAATATTTCCTATTGCCGTCTGATAAAGTTGAGCGTGCCGAGCGCTTCATGCACCGCTATGAAGGTGGTGGAATTTTCTTCGCTCGCTTGCTACCCGTGATCCGTCACTTAATATCGATTCCTGCGGGCATGATTCGCATGGGTTTTCTTAAATTTAGCATTCTAACCATAGTCGGTGCTGCGATTTGGTGTTGGGTTTTAGCGGTTTTGGGCCAGAAAGTGGGGGCTAAACTTCCAGCGAGCCAGATGTTGGCTCTTCAGAAAGGTGATGGGGTTGACCTAACTCATTTGATTCATGCTGTGAAGCACGAAGCTATATGGATCGTTGGCGTGGTAGTCGCGATATGCATTTTATACTTCGTTATGCAGCGTTTGACCGGCAGTAAAAATTCCTAATTCGCCCTGGAGTGATTTCAACTGTGTTCGGGTCTTGGATCACGGCTGAGCAGTTCGCTCATAGCTAGTGGAGCGGGTTTACCTTGGTAAAGAATGCTGTAAACAGCATCGATGATTGGCGTTCTTACGCCGACACTCCTAGCGGTCTCATGGATCGAAAGAGTGTTAGGTACTCCCTCAGCGACCATTCCCAGAGCAGCGACCGCTTCTTCGAGGCTTTTGCCGCTACCGAGTGCGAGGCCCACGCGGTGATTACGTGAGTGCTCGGAAAAGCAGGTGACAATGAGGTCACCGACGCCAGAAAGACCGGAAAAAGTTTCGATTCTTCCACCCAGTGCCGTTCCGAGGCGGGTCATTTCGGCAAGTGCGCGGGTTACCAGTGCTGCAACGGCATTGTCACCAAGACCTAAGCCATGAGCCATGCCCGCAGCAATGGCGTAAACATTTTTCACCGCACCACCGAATTCGATTCCTGCGAGATCGTCGCTGGTGTAAGCGCGGAAGTGAGGGAACGTGAAAAGTTCTTGGAGTTCGACTGCAAGATGGTGGTCATCTGATGCGATCACCGCGCAGGTGGCCATGCCTGCAGCAATTTCTTCGGCATGATTGGGACCGGATAAAATAGCGATCGGGTTTTCAGGAAAAACATTACGCAGCACTTGGCTCATGCGTTCACCAGTGGATTTTTCTATGCCTTTCGCGCAGGAAAGTAGAGTCGCCGTGGGTGATAGGTTTGCGTTGAAAAGCTTGCATGCCATTTCGCGTGTGGACGAAGTTGGAACGGCAAAAATGATTAATGAATAGGCAAGCGCATCATTTGTTTCAATCGAAGCCCGCACATTATCTTGGAGTTGGACATTACTCAAGTAATGAGGATTGCGGTGATAGAGATTGATTGAATCCGCGGTGACACAGTCTCTTCCGATGAGAAGAATCGTCTCCATCTTCGGCGCTAGTAACTTTGCAAGTGCCGTGCCGAATGAGCCAGAACCAAGGATGGCTGCGGATTTAAATTTAGATTCTGGCATCAGTGAATTTCTATTTACGAGTGAAACGATGCTCGGTGCCGTTCAGCAGTCGCTCAATATTGATGCGGTGTTTGCAGATGGCGAGAACGGCAATGATGATGCTAAAATAAAACAAGGGCTTATTCCATGTGCCGGCTTCCCAGAGCGTGGGCAATGACTTGTCGTTGTGCAAATGGTGAAAGCGTGCGCCGATGTGGGTGATTAGCGGTAAGGCAGCGGCCGCAATGATGCTAGCAAGTGAAACGTAGCGTGTGAGTGAAAAAGTCAGGACCCACACCAAGATCAACAGAGCGACTCCGGCTGGCATCAGTCCAAGTAAAACACCAGCTGATGTGGCGATGCCTTTGCCGCCTTTGAATCCAACCCATGGCGAATAATTGTGTCCTAGGATGGCAGCGAGAGCGGTGATCACATGAAGCATTTGTCCTTTAAACTGTTCTGCAACTGGTAGGATCACGGCGTAAGCGCTGAGCGCATCGATATGGAATAATCCAACTTTCTTCCCCTCGATTTGGATCAAATTCAGCGCAATCACCACCGGGACGAACCCCTTCAAGGCATCGAGAAACAAGCAGCTAACTCCATATTTTTTGCCCACCACGCGCAACACGTTCGTTGCGCCGATATTGCCAGAGCCGTGCTCACGGATGTTAATACCATGCGCCTTGCCGATGATGAGACCGAAAGGGATAGATCCTAACAAAAAAGCAATGAGTGGGCAGAGCCAGAGTTGCATCACTCGATGCTGGCAGATTGGATCGTTACAGGTTCCACGGGGACATCGCTGCCAAGGCGGGCGTCTGGACGGGTGGTAACAGATTTGATTTTATCCACTACGTCCATGCCGTCTACTACCTTACCGAAGACTGCGTAGCCGCC
>VFJU01000035.1 GCA_009885905.1 Verrucomicrobiota bacterium | reverse complement strand
TGGATGTGTTTCGGTCCTGTGGCGTCGGCCGTGACGAAGGGCAGGCTGATGTCGTACGACTGAGTGGAGGACAGTGCAATTTTTGCTTTTTCGGCCTCTTCCTTGATCCGCTGGAGGGCATCTGGTTGACCCGAAAGGTCGATGCCTTGGTCTTTTTTGAACTCGCCGACGATCCACTGGATCAGGGCGTTGTCCCAGTCGTCACCACCGAGTGAAGTATCGCCGTCAGTGGCGAGAACTTCGAAAACCCCGTCGCCGATCTCGAGAACCGAGATGTCAAAGGTGCCGCCACCGAGGTCGTAGACAGCGATTTTTTCATCAGATTTTTTATCGAGGCCGTAGGCGAGGGCCGCCGCGGTTGGCTCGTTGATGATGCGAAGGACTTCAAGTCCGGCGATTTCGCCAGCGGCCTTGGTGGCATTACGCTGGGAGTCGTTAAAATAGGCGGGCACGGTGATGACCGCTTGAGTGATTTTCTCACCGAGCTTGGCCTCGGCGTCCGCCTTAAGCTTGCCGAGGACCATCGCAGCGATTTCCTGAGGCGAGTAAGTTTTCTTTTCGCCGGCAACCTCCACTTGGATGTGCGCATCGCCATTGGCCGCAGCGACAATCGTGTAAGGCATGCGCTTGTCCGCATCCTTGAGCTCGGAAAATTTGCGCCCAATCAGGCGTTTAGCGGAGAAAATCGTGTTTTGCGGGTTGGTGACCGCTTGGCGCTTGGCGGCCTGACCTACGAGGCGTTCGCCATTTTTTGCAAAGGCGACCACCGATGGGGTGGTGCGTGCACCCTCTGAATTTTCAAGTACTGTGGACTCGCCACCCTCCATGACGGCCATACACGAGTTAGTGGTTCCGAGGTCGATTCCGAGAATTTTTGACATTTTTTAGTTTACGTTTGGTGTTTGTCGCCCGAAGCGTCAATGATCGATGCCCTTTCGCAGGGATCATGCCGAAATCCTATTTAAATACCTAAGTTGTTGTTTTTAAATAACTAATGTTTTTAAACATCCAAAATTTCGTCCGACCAAACCGCCATATCGAGACAATTTGTCACATCGATGGTGCGCCAGCCTGTCGCAGCGTGGGCATTTCTTGCCCATGGCGTTTCCGACCTTGTGTCACCCGTACTCTGTCCGCTAGGGTCGCCTCCACTTCATGCGAGCCCAGTCATTCAAATGGATTGCGCGTGGCGAACCATTTGATAACCAGACAAACGGCTCGTCGAGCGCTTTTCCGCCCATTCTCGAACACTTGATCCACCAGAGGGGCCTACCCCCCGGCGTGGATCTTGAAGGATATCTGCGGCCAAAACTCAAAGATTTGGCAGATCCATTTTTAATCCCAGACATGAAGATCGCTGTGGAGCGCGTGCTTCTAGCCGTCGATAGGCAGGAAAAAGTCTGTATTTACGGCGATTACGATGTCGATGGCGTGACTTCGATCACCCTGATGAGGCGAATTCTGATGGCCTACGGGCTAGAGCCCCGCGTATTTATCCCCCATCGCGGCGCGGAAGGATACGGCCTGAGCGCCGCCGCCCTGTCCCGCTGCATGAGCGAGGGCGCCAAGCCGGATTTGTTGATCACCGTGGATTGCGGAACGGTCTCGGTCAACGAGGTCGC
>VFJU01000502.1 GCA_009885905.1 Verrucomicrobiota bacterium | reverse complement strand
GGAATCCAACAATGAGGTATGGATCGTTGGTATTTAATCGCCTCCACCCTGCTCGCTGGCATCGCGGCGGTCTGGGGGATCTTGTCCGTGCAGCGGGGCAAGCGCAGCCCGTGGACGGTGGTGTGGATGAGTGGCGCGTTCGCATGCCAACTGGGATTTCTCAGCGTGCGTGGTCAAATGCGCGGGGCCTGTCCGCTGAATGATGCCGGGGAGATCATGGTGTTTCTGGCGTGGTCGTTGACGTTATTTTACCTATGGATCGGGCCGGTCTACCGGATCTCGCTGCTGGGGGTTTTCACGGCGCCGCTGGTGGTGCTCTTCCAGTCGCTGGCGCTGCTGCCACGGGTGCTGAGTGCCCACCCGCAGCGGATTCTGGGCGTAAATGCGTGGCACGAGACCCACTCCGCCACCTCGGTGCTGGCATACGGCGCGCTGGCATTGGCAGCGGTGGCTGGGGTGATGTTCCTGGTCCTGGACAAGCAACTCAAAGACCACCACCTCAAGGGCGGCTTGTTCCGCAATCTCCCACCCGTGCGCGAGCTGCTCATCTCGCTAGAGCGACTGCTGTGGCTAGGAACCGCACTGCTCACCCTAGGCATCCTCGCGGGATTCCTCATGCCACACTCCGCCTCGGCGTGGGGCCACCTCGTCGCCGCTCTCACCGTCTGGGCGGGCTACGTGGCACTGCTCACGGTGAAACTCATCCGCGGAATCACCGGGCGGCGACTGTCTCTCGCCACGGTCGCCTTATTCGTCCTCTCTCTCGTCGTTTTCGCCTTCGTCTGATGGAACTTCTCTGCCTAGGTCTCAACCACCGCACCGCCCCCGTGGAGGTACGGGAAAAATTTGCAATCTCCCCCACCCTCCTCGGCGAGGCCGCCACCGAGATGCTCACCCTCGCGGGCGCCTCGGAAGCGGTGGTGATCTCCACCTGCAACCGCACCGAGTTCTACCTCGCCGCCGCTAACGCAAGCTCCGCCTTCCTCCGCATGGAATCCAGCCTCGCCAGCAAGATCCAACTCGACTCAAGCGTCGCCTCGCATTTCTACCGCAAGGAGAAATCCGCCGCCGCACTGCACCTCTGCCGCGTGGTCAGCGGACTGGACTCCATGATGCTCGGAGAAACGGAAATATTCGGACAAGTCAAACAGGCTTACCAAGTTGCACTCAACTCAGGTGCGACCGGAATTGTTTTAAACAAGCTTTTCCAACGAGCGTTTGGTGTCGGCAAGAAGGTCAGGTCCGAGACGGCGATCCAAGAAGGCTCGACGTCCGTCGGCAGCGTGGCGGTGGACTTGGCGGAAAAGATTTTTGGCCACCTAAAGAACAGCGAGGTGATGATCCTAGGCGCCGGCGAGATGAGCCGAGTGACCGCGCAGAGCTTGGTCTCGCGCGGGGCGAAGTCGATCTTCGTGGCGAACCGCTCCTACGACCGAGCCGAGGAACTCGCCACCGAGATGGGCGGCCGCGCGGTGCGGTTCGATGAATGGCAAGCAGTGCTGGAGCGGGTGGACGTGGTGATTTCATCGACGGGCGCGCCCCACGCCATCGTCCAACGGGCCGACGTGGAAAAAGTCCGCCGAGCGCGGAAATATCGCCCGCTGTTCTTCATCGACATCGCCGTGCCACGCGACATCGATCCGGCGGTGGGAGAGATCGAGGAGGTCTATCTGTACGACATCGACACGCTAGAGCAACTCGCCGAGGAAGCCCGAGCGCGGCGGCAGGAGCAGATCGAGGAATGCGAGAAGATCATTTGTCTGGAGCTGTCCAAGCTAAATTTGCCGGGCATTTGAAAGCACCGTGGCAGGCTAAGACCGCTTGAAGCGGACTTCGTAATCCGCGTGCAGCCGTCGGTGGATGGCCTCGAGTTCCGCAAGCGGCGATGCATCAAGCGTCTCATACGAACTAACAGGAAGATTCAAAAACTCCTCCAGAGTCTGAATCTTCCCGATCCAACGTCCTTCCTGACGGCCTTCTTGGCGTCCTTCTTGATGGAATTGTTGAGCGAGTGTCATGGCGAGATCTTTAATTTCTAGCGATTGAATTGCAGTCACTTTACTCGCGAAGGCGGTTTTGTCAATTTCGGTCTGCGAGAGGATGTAGCGTAGCACCATCTCGAAGGTCGACAACGCGTTCTTGATCACCGATTCGTCCCAAACCTCGGAGCCTAGCAATTTTTCGATTTGCTCGGCCTTGAGCGTCCGCAAGATAAGGATACCGGCGGGGGTACCGACGATTTTATCAAACGGCAGTTCCGCCAACTGTATGAGACGAAACGCGAAATTAGGAATCAACGGGCGAGCCTCGTCCGACAAACCTGACGGATGGTCAAACAACGCACCGAACTCGTGTGGAAGCACCCATGGATGTGCGTTTTGAGCCAAAACGACCGGCACGATCAAAGGCAATTTTTCAACATGGGGATGGCTCACACGAAACTTTTCCCAAATCCGCAACATGTAGCGCAGCAGTCGCAGCGAGATCCATGGATCGAAAATCCGCTGATGCTCGAACAACAAATAAATCAAGCATCTCCGCCCGTGCAGTGGCGCAGAGAAAAGCAAGTCGCTCTCCGATTGGCGAAACTGCGAATCCACAAAACTGCCCGGCTCCAAATGCAAGTC
>VFJU01000463.1 GCA_009885905.1 Verrucomicrobiota bacterium | reverse complement strand
TGGAGCCAATCTCCGCGGCGGAGTTTGTGCCACAACCGCTAACGGAAAAATCACTGGTTTTCTGTGATTCAGAAACTATCAAGTTATCCCTCGCCAATCTATCTGCTGAGACTCAAGAACTGTTTCGGTTGTTTTTTGAAAACGGATTCACTCACCCCGAAATTGCCGAACGAACGGGCTTGCCATTAGGAACCGTGAAAACTCGGCTTCGCCGAGGCTTGATCGCTTTGCGTGAGCATTTGCAGAGGATCGGAATCTCCAAGGAGGACCAGAAACCATGAGCCATTCTGACTCGATGATTCGCTTCGATGAACTTAGCGCAGGGCGCTCGATGGGTGACTTATGCTCGGAGGAGGAACGCGAATTAATTTTGTTAGAAAAAGAATTTGGTACCGATGTCGATAACACATTCGAGCGACTCGTTGCATCCATCGAAGTCGATTACCACCGGGCGTTGGGCGCGGTTTTGCCAGTGGGTCTTGCGACTCGCTTGCACGGATATGCCAACGAGATCAGCAAGAATGATGTGGCAAATATTTTGACACCATCAATTCCAAGTTGGCGAAATCGTTTATTTCATCCCGCGAGCGGGTGGGTTGCTGCCGCAGCGGTGGTGTTGGCCGCAGTGATGATTTTTCGCGACGCGGATAACATATCACCTGCACTCGCCGAGACCAAACTGCGGGGCGATTCTCACGATCTGATAGAGCACCAATTTTCAGGGCTTGGAGACTTCAAAGAAGCCGGCGGTAAAGTCATTTGGAGTGATCAATTTCAACAGGGCTACATGACTTTGAGCGGAATTCCGGCAAATGATCCAAAACAGGCTCAATACCAACTTTGGATCGTTGATCCGAAGCGTGACGAGGCCCCGATCGATGGTGGTGTTTTTGATATTCCCGCTGGCGGGGCGACAGTGGTGATCCCGATTTCAGCGAAGCTAAGCCTCACCCAGCCCCAAGCGTTCGTCATTACCCTCGAACAACCCGGCGGGGTGGTAAAGTCAAAGCAGCAGCGCCCAGTCGCTTTGGCTAAAGGCTAAACTTTGGGTTCCCTGTCGAAACTCGCGGCAGATCATTTCTCGCACAAAATGAAATTTACGCTTAAACTGTAGCGTATGTGAGTCGAATGTTGTTAGCGCTGATGAAAAACTCATCTAAAAAGATCGGAGCATACGCTTTGTTGTTTGCTGTTTTGCTTTGCGGGTGTGACTCAGTGGCCAAGAAGCAACGATCTGTAAGCGATGGTGTACCCGTAAAACAAGTTGCACCCCCCATTCCATCTCTTCCCGACAAGGTTTCTTTTAACGAACACGTTCAACCCATACTTTCTGAGTATTGCTATCACTGCCACGGCCCAGATTCCGGAACGCGCCAACCCAAAAAATCTCCGCTGCGACTGGATCGCGTGGAGGATGCCTTCGCTCTGCGCGATGACGGAAGCCCTGTTATTATCAAGGGCGACCCGAAAAATTCGATGCTCGTGCAACGGATCTGCAACGCCGATCCCGACGAAATCATGCCGCCGCCGAAGAGCCACAAAACGCTCAAGCCACAGGAAATAGCGATCCTCGAGCGTTGGATCGAGCAAGGCGCGGAGTACGAAGCTCACTGGTCGTTCTGCCCAGTGAAGAAACCGGAAACGCCTCCCGCTGGTACGGGATGGGCTGCAAATCCAGTGGATCGATTCATTGCAGAACAATTAGAAAAATCCGGCTTGAAGCCAAACCCACCTGAAGAACTCGGACGTTTTTATCGACGTATGCATTTCGATATTACGGGGTTGCCACCCGCACCTGAGGCGATCGAGAGATTCAAAAAATCTGCCGAGATTGATCCTCAAGGCGCTGTTGAAATGGCTGCAGACGAGCTTCTTGCTGGCACTGCAAGTGCAGAAAACTTTGCGAGACACTGGTTAGATGCTGCTCGCTACGCCGACACCCACGGGATCCACATCGACAATTATCGAGCTATCTGGCCCTACCGTGACTGGGTGATCCGAGCTTTTCAAGCGAACATGCCTTGGGATCAATTCACCACCGAGCAAATCGCCGGAGACATGCTGCCTAACAGGACGCTCGACCAGCACGTGGCGACTGGGTTTTCCCGCTGCCTCGCGACCAGTGGTGAGGGTGGCGCGATTGCTGAGGAATACGATGCCATCTATGCGAAGGATAGGGTGGAGACCGTTTCGGCCATCTGGCTTGGACTGACCACTGGATGTGCAGCGTGTCACGATCACAAGTTTGATCCTATTTCGACGCAGGAATTCTATTCTCTAACCGCATTTTTTCGCAATACCCCGATGTCGGCGCTCGACGGCAATAACGCAGAGCATCCGCCGAACGTGTTCGTGCCCTTGCTGGAAGACCGCGAGCGCTGGGGAGCCCTAGCAGTGGAGATTGGCGAGTCGAACAAGCTGCTGGCCGCTCGGGCCAAAGCCGCGCGCCCCGAGTTCGACGCGTGGCTTGCCAACGCCACCATCGCTCCGACTCGTGAAATCGATTCCACTCTCGCGATCCGTCTGCCGCTCAATGAAGCCGACGGACCACTGCGTGGATTGGTGGACGGTCAGCCGCGCGAATGGCCGGCCAACTTCGAACGTATCGATGCGCCGTTGGGTAAGGCTCCGGTCGTCAGTGACGCTTCCATCGATCTTGGGGACATCGGCGGCTTTTCCCGTACTGACCGGGTGACTTATGGTGGATTCATCCGCGTCGAGGGAGCTCCGACAGGCGCGGTGATCGCCAGAATGAACCCCGCCCAGTCGTTCCGCGGATGGGATCTCTATCTAGAAGGAGGGAAACCCACGTCGCACGTCATCGACAGTTGGGACAAAGCGGCTAACAAAATTGTCGCCCCGTCGCCGCTGCCGCCGGGTGAATGGCATCACGTGATGGTCACCTTCGACGGCACGATCTCCGGTCACCAGGCGAGCACGATCTATGTCGATGGAAAAAACGCCGGCGGCAAAACCTATCCGAATTCCGTTGGCGGCACCATCGAGACCGCCGTGCCGTTGCGTCTCGGATCCCGCGAGGGCGGCGATTCGAAACTCAATGGCAAGGTGGCGCTGCAGGATTTCCGATTCTATCGGCGCCTGTTGAGTCCCTCAGAAATCATCGATATTGCGGAAATTAGCCTGCTCCAGCACATCGTTTCGCTGCCCGTGAAGAAGCGCACGAAGGAGCAGTTGGATTCGCTCTTCAAATATTATGTTGCAAACATCGACAATCCTTCCCGCGAGCTCCGATCCCATCTGGATGGACTGAAAACGGAGCAAAGCACGCTGCGTGCTCGCGGTTCGGTCTCGCTCGTAATGGAGGAAAAGAAGGAGGCGCCCTTCGCCCATGTTCTTGTGCGGGGCGGATATGCCGACTTGGGTGAGAAAGTCACGCCTGAGACTCCTGCCGCCTTGCCGCCGATGGTCGCCGATGCGCCAAAGAACCGGCTGGGACTCGCACTTTGGCTCAATGATCCTGCGAATCCGCTGCCAGCCCGCGTGACCATGAACCGAGCTTGGTATTACTTCTTCGGCACCGGCATCGTCGATAGCAATTCTGACTTCGGGATCATGGGTGGTCGTCCGAGTCATCCCCAACTGCTGGACTGGCTGGCCGCGGAGTTTGTGGATTCGAAATGGAATTACCGTCACATGATCAAGCTGATGGTCACCTCCGCCGCCTATCGCCAATCCGGTGTGGTGACCCCGGAAAAACTTGAGGCTGATCCCTCTAACCGGCTGCTCGCCCGTGGTCCCCGCTACCGCCTCGATGCCGAACAGATCCGTGACCTCGCTCTCTCCTCCGCTGGACTTCTATCCGCCGAGGTCGGTGGTCCGTCGGTGAAACCCTATCAGCCGGAAGGCATCTGGGAGGCAGTCGCCATGCCGCAGTCAAACACCCGGAGCTACCTTCAGGATACCGGCGAGGGGCTCTATCGGCGGTCGCTCTACACGATGTGGAAACGCACCGCTGCACCACCGTCGATGGAGATTTTCAACGCGCCGACTCGGGAATCGTTCTGCGTGAAACGCGACCGCACCAACACGCCGCTGCAGGCGCTGGTGCTGCTCAATGATCCGCAGTTCATCGAGGCTTCCAGGGAACTCGCGTCCCGCGCGATGAAGGAAAAGGCGGACTTCGACGGCCGTCTGGATTTCATCACGGTGCGGTTGGGTGGCAGGACGTTCAACGACGCTGAGCGGAAAATTGTTAGGAAATCACTCGATACCTCGCTCGAGAACTTCCAGTCTAACAAGGACGACGCGATGAAACTGGTCACCACCGGAGCCACGCCCCCGCGGAAGGACGCGGATGTACCCGAGCTCGCCGCCTGGACACTGACTGCGAGCCAGATCCTCAATCTTGACGAAACCGTCACCCGCTGAACCGCCATGAACCCACTGGAAATTCACAACGCCGCCTATAGTCGCCGCCATTTCTTCAGGAAATCCGGCACCGGACTCGGTATGGCTGCGCTCGCATCCCTACTAGGGCAACGTGGCATTTCCGCCGCCGAGAGCATGGCCGGGATCAACTCGATGCTCCCGCAGATCGCTCCTAAGGCGAAGCGGGCGATCTACATTTCCCTCGTTGGCGCGCCCTCGCAGATCGATCTCTTCGACTACAAACCGGAGTTGAAGTCGCGGTTCAAGGAGGATCTCAACGGTTATTTGAAGGCCCAGGGCCAACGTCTAACTGGCATGACCTCCGGGCAGGCGACGTTTCCGCTCGCGCCTTCGATTTTTAAATTCAACCAACACGGCCAGTCCGGCACTTGGGTCAGCGAGCTTCTGCCTTGGACGGCGAAAATGACGGATGACATCTGCGTCATCCGATCGATGCATACTGACGCTATCAACCACGAACCAGCGAACCAGTTAGTTTATACCGGGTCGATGCAATCAGGCAAGGCGTCGCTGGGCTCATGGTTGTCCTACGGCCTCGGCTCGATGAACGAGGAGTTGCCATCCTTCGTCGTGTTGCATGCCACGCACACCTCGCCCTTCGCCAACGTGCAGGCCATTTCGTCCCGCCTCTGGGGTTCCGGCTATCTGCCCGGCAAGTATGCCGGTGTCGCGCTGCGTTCGCTGGGTGATCCGGTGCTTTTCCTCAAGGACACCGCTGGAATTTCCCGTGAAACCCGCCGCAACATGCTCGACGGCATGAACGAGCTCAACGCCCGTTCCTTCGAGGCCATCGGTGATCCCGAGATCGAGAATCGCATGCAGCAGTATGAAATGGCCTTTCGCATGCAGGCTTCGGTTCCAGAACTCACCGATCTAACCGGAGAACCCGAGGCGGTCTATCGACTCTATGGCGACGACAGCAAGAACCGCGGGACCTTCGCAAATTCGGCGATCATGGCGCGCCGTCTCATCGAGCGTGGCGTGCGATTCGTGCAGATCTTCCATCGCGGTTGGGACCAGCACGGTGATCTTCCGCGCGATCTCGCCTCGCAGTGCAAGGACGTGGATCAGGGCTGTTATGGGCTCATTCAGGATTTGAAACAACGAGGCATGCTCGATGACACCCTCGTGATCTGTGGCGGCGAATTCGGCCGCACCGTTTACAGCCAGGGCAAACTTAGCGAGACCGATTACGGTCGCGATCACCACCCACGCTGCTTCTCGATCTGGATGGCCGGGGCCGGCATCAAGGGCGGGCAGGTTTATGGCGAGACCGATGAAATGTCATACAACATCGTGAAGGATCCGGTCCACATCCGCGATCTTCACGCGACCTTGCTTCATGCGTTTGGCTTCGAACACGAGCGGCTCAGTTTTAAATTCCAAGGCCTCGACCAACGTCTAACCGGCGTGGAACCCGCGAAGGTAGTGAAAGAAATTTTCGCATGAGCACTGTCCCATGGATGATCGAGTCGAGGTTTAAAGCAGGTTGCGCCATCCATTGCTTGCAACTTTTCGCGTGACTGATATCTCTATTTATTATGCGTTATCTCATCGCCTTACTGGTTGCTCCACTTGCTTTTGCACATCCTGATCACGCTATCATTCCTGGTGATGACGCGTCTGTCGCGGTACAAACTGGAAATGGTGCATGGCGCTACGAAGCCGTGCCCCATTGGGGTGAGCTTCCGGATGGCAAGAACATCGGACCTACTCACGGTGGAGTGGTCGTGGATAACGACACTGGGTTGATCTACGTGTCGACCGATTCTGAGTTGGCGGTGATTGTTTATCAGCCTAACGGAAAATTTGTTCGTACGATTGCACCCAAGTGTCGGGGATTTCATGCGATGGCGATCCGTCAGGAAAATGGCAAGGCTGTGATTTACGGCGCTCAACTCAGTCCAGGTAAGGGGTTGCCGTTGCGGGTTTGTAAGATTGATACGG
>VFJU01000007.1 GCA_009885905.1 Verrucomicrobiota bacterium | reverse complement strand
TCAAAGATCTTTTCGTCGCGCTATTTTTCATTTCCATGGGATTGTTAATCGACGTCTCGGTGATTGCGTCGGACTGGCCTAGGGTCTTAGTGGGTAGCTTGATGATTCTTACTTTGAAAAGTGGAATCATTTTCTTGTTGTTGAAATTGATGAAATTACCAAGTCGGTCATGTTTGTTGGCAACAGCGAGCTTGGCCAGTAGCGGTGAATTCTCGCTGGTGTTGATTGGAAAAGCGGGAGGTTTCCGCCCTTTTGATCCGACGGTCGAGCAGATGCTGCTTGTTTGTACGGCGGTGACGATGGCGGTGGTGCCTTCATTGATGCGAGGTTCGCTTCCACTCGGGCGTTGGTTAGAACGTAAAGGGATAATGAATGATCACCAACATCCACCCGATTCAATGACGCCGATCAAGGCAGTCAAAGCGATAAAGACGATTTCTGACCATGCAATTATTTGTGGCCACGGTCCTGTGGGCGAGTCACTCAATGAAGCACTCAAACGTTGTGGTGTCGCGACGCTGGTGATGGAATTGAACTCTGAGACGGTTAGGCATTTGAAAAGTGTTGGACAGTTGGTTTTATTTGCAGATGCCACCCATGCTGAAGCGCTTGACCTCGCGGGAATTGGTCGGGCACGTTTGGTCGCCTTCACATTTCCAGATGTTAATTCGACATGCATCTCCGTGCCGTTAGTACGGGAGAGAAATAGTGAAATCGTTATTCTTGGTAGAGCGAAGTATCCGAGCGAAGTGGCGCGTCTGCGTGAGCTTGGCGTTCAAGTGATTCATGACGAGCGAGAGAGTGCGGTGGCGATGGTTCGGGCCGCGGTTTCGTCCTACGAACGAGTGGATGTGAACCCTGAGGAAGTGGTAGGGGATATGTTGAAAGACGCGTGATACTTATTTGGCGGGTTTCCAGTACTTTGTTAAGTTCATTACTGCTCCGAGGGTAATCAAAAAAATCCCACTAAGTTCTAACAACCAATTCATTTTAACTCTAAGGAATTCATTTTTTAGAAATGAATCGAAATGGTGAAATGAAATCGCACGGATCAGAATGAAGGTTAGTAAAAATAAGAATCCAAGCGTGAGTATTTTATTGTTTCGACAAGAATTCAGGTGACGAATGACAAACCATCCACCAACACTAATAGATCCAAGAAGAACTGCGAGGACGAACCATTTTTGAAAGTCTCTACGTTGTTCATACCAGTGCTGGTGATAAGCTGCGATACGACCGAGGTCAGTGAATAGTGACTGTAAATCAAGCTGCTTGTTCATACATAATAACGCCATACTGAGTGTGAACCACAACCACTTTTGCTCTCGCTTGCGATACCAAACCGCGAGCATCAACAGCGCGCATAGCGCATAGGCGGCGACAGTTATCCAACCCATGATGGTGGGGTCGCCGATCGTTGGTCGCCAGCGGATTTCATCGAGCAAGGCCATGAATGTTTTGTGAAAGTTGTCTGGCGTATACAAACTCTGCACGCCGCAATTTAGAAAATATCTTTGGTGGATGGATTTTCCTAGGTTCCATGTGAGCCGATCGATTAAGAATTTGGTTGTGGCACTCCTATTGGCAATTGAATCTTCCTGCGATGAAACCGCAGTAGCGATTGTTCGTGGAACGAACGGAGAGCGCGCCGAGGTTCTGGCTTCGGAAATTTCATCACAGATTGAGCTTCATTGCGAGTTTGGCGGAGTGGTTCCTGAACTCGCATCACGCAATCACTCACTGCACTTGCGTGGCTTGGTGGAAGCATCATTAAAAAATGCGGGGATTCGAATGAACGAGTTCGATGCCTTTGCAGCGACCACAGGTCCTGGTCTTGCTTCTTCATTGCTGGTCGGCAGCACGGCGGCTAAGGCGATGGCTTGTGCAACAGGTCGGCCGTTTTTGGCGATCAACCACCTAGAAGGTCACTTGCTTTCCCCATTTATTGATCTAACATTTGTGCCACCCCACATCGCACTGATTGTTTCTGGTGGACATACGTTGTTGTTGGACGTGGAGGGTCTCGGGAACTATCAGAAACTTGGCGGAACTCGTGATGACGCAGCTGGTGAGGCGTACGATAAGGTCGGTAAAATGCTCGGACTCGCGTATCCTGGTGGGCCGGAGATTGAAAAAATTGCAAAACTTGGTAATCCGCAGGCGTATCATTTTCCCAGATCGATGCTGCATGAGTCTCACTTCGATTTTTCATTTTCAGGCCTTAAAACAGCGGTGCTTTACACTCTTCAGAAGCAAAATGCAGGAATTCATGTGGCGGATCTCGCAGCGTCTTTTCAACAAGCTGTAATTGATATCCTTGTTAGGAAATCTTTTTTTGCGGCGCAGCAAACTGGACACACAAGAATTGCGATTTCTGGTGGTGTCAGCCTTAATCAAGCGTTGCGTCTAGCATTTCAACAGGCGGGCAATGAGCACGGTGTCGAAATTATCGTGGCTTCGCCGGTATTCTGTGCTGACAATGCGGCGATGATTGCTTTTGCGGCGTTGTTGAGGTACCTCGCTGGGGAAAGCTCGTCTCTTGATGGCGACGTTCATCCAAATTTACCTCTGGTCTAATATCAGGTTTTCTGGTCACAAATAATTAGTTAAATGATTTTTCAAGCACTGGTTTTTGACTTCGATGGTACGATTGCAGATACGCTTGGTGAAACTCGTCTCATTTTTAATCAAATAGCGCCTGACTATGGGATCCGCCAAGTCGAGGCTGATGAGTTAGAAAAACTCAGGCACCTGTCGCTTAAAGATTTGC
>VFJU01000116.1 GCA_009885905.1 Verrucomicrobiota bacterium | reverse complement strand
CTGAACGCTGCGCTGGATATTCTCAACAACACCGCAAGTGATCCAGAGCTCGCATCCATTGACCTGCGCGAGGCGTTAGACGCACTGGGAGAAATCCCTGGCAAAGTCGACACCGAGGACTTGCTCGGAGTGATTTTTAGCAGTTTTTGTATCGGTAAATAGTGGTGCTGGCGCGCAATAGCACATCGCCATTTTAATCAGCCAATCCAAGAATCCGTGCTTGATCAAAATCATAGGCGGTCAACTCAAGCACGATCCGTTCATCGATGGAAAAAACCGTCTTAGCCTCCGTGAGCGGTTTGGACAAGTGGGCAAGAATTACTTTTCCATTTGGCAAGGCGACACGATAGAGGATCGGATTGAGGTTCTCCATAACTTTACCGACCGCGTGAATCGTTGCGTCTGACATGGATATAATTTGTTCCATTCCAAATCCGCCTCGTCAACCTGTGCCTATGAATATCGAAAATTGATAAGAATTCTGACGAGAAATGATGACCTGACTTGACGAAAAGCCCAAGCCGACCATCATCTCGGTGCAGTGATTTAACACCCGTGGTCAAACTCGCTGAAATATCAAAACACATCGATTTCCATACCATGAATCTTCGCCTCATCTCGCTCGTTTTGACCCTTGTTTGTGCCTTTTTTGCGTCTTGCTCACCCTACGACGAGCGACCGAAGAAGAAGCCAATCCGCAAGCCGGCGCAAAGTTCTGTCACAAGCCCTGCACAACAAAATCTGCAACAACAGCGCGACGAGCTGAAAGCAAAACAAGAGGCTCAAGTGACCCAAGAGGCCCAAGCGCCCACCGAGCAAATCCCAACCAACATTGCGCCTCCAGGAAATTCCACACAACCCGCTCCGACTATAACACCTCCGCCAGCTCCTGAGGTGAAGCGACCCGAGTACAAATTTGCAAACAAAGTTCCTGGCAAAGACGGTTTTGTCTTCAGCCCTTACAACAATAAAGTCGTCGATGTCCGAGACATTCCCAGTGGTACCTTGGTGCAAGATCCAACCTACACCGGCGACGGCAAGGGATACTTCCGTGTCCCCTAAAATTCTAACCTCTCGAAAAAATTCTTGAGAGCAACCCAACCGGGTCCGGCGCACTGGATCCGGTTTTTTATGATCGCATGAAAACGGACTTCCCCACCATCACTATCCTAGGCGGCGGGTTGCTCG
>VFJU01000340.1 GCA_009885905.1 Verrucomicrobiota bacterium | reverse complement strand
GTGCCGGAGCCAAGCAGCTTCGCCCTGCTCGCCCTCGGTGCCGGTGGGCTTTTGGCCCGCCGCCGTCGCAGCCAGGCCGCATGATCGGCGACTGCATGTAAAACAACCAAAGCCGTCCTTCTCCGGGTGCAACAGAGAGAACCCCCGTGGGTGGATCTCACGCCTTGCGGCGATGCCGCATCGGAGGAGGCCGGTTTTCATGGCGAAAAGGTGCTCACGCGAGAAGCCGCGGGTCCCGAACACGCATCTTTCCCCCGCATGGGTGAATTCAATTTTAAAAAATGATGATTCTTAAAAACAAAGCACAGTCCGGTTTAGGCCACAGGGGTCGTCCGCAAAGCAAGGATACGGAAACCGCCTTCGGAAAAAACCCGACCAGTAAATTTGCTTCCAGCGTGATGTGGGCGCTGCTGGTCGTGGTGCCCTTGGCGGTCTTGCTTTTCATGGGAGCCCGTTATTGGGAGCATCAAAAACTGGACGGCGATCCACCGCCGATGGCCAAAGAGTATGAGAAAACCGCGCCGCCCGTGGCGTGGCATGGTCTACAGCCGGAACAAATCGCGGACAAGTATCTGGCGGCAACTACGCAGGAGGAGCGCCTGCGCTGGGTGCGCCAGCCAGCCGCCGTGGCGGAATCGATGGAGCGCTATTATCGCGACGGCCCAGGCGCCTCTGAAAAGGTCGCGGACCTGCAAAAAATGCCGCCAGGGTCGACCGACGATCAGGTCTTCGAACGGTTCGCGGTGACGATGACGGATGGTTCCAAGCGCCTACTGTGCGTGCCCTTCGATGAAAGCGGCGGCGGGGTGGATTTCAAGTCGTATGCGCGCCAGTGCAGCGATCCGTGGAGCGCGGTGCTGGATGGGACCGTGGCCAAGGCGAGCGAGATGCGGGTCTTTCTGCAGCGGGGGAATTACTACAACCACGAGTTTGCGGATGAACGCCAATGGCTGTGCCTGATCGCCACCTCGCCAGAGCTGGAGAACCCGATCCACCTCTACGCGCGGCGGGACAACCCGGATTTAGCGCTTTTCCTGAAAAATCCGCCCAACCAGCCACAGCGGTATACCATCGCGCTTGAAAACCCGGGGCAGGGCCACCGCAACCGGCAATGGCAGCTGACACGGGTCATCACCGCGGGCTGGGTCACGCCGTGAATGGGCACCGTTGATATGGAGCCATCCGCCGGGCGGATTCAAGCGGCCATACCGCTTTTGAATTTTTGAATCAGACCAGAACCTTGTAAAATATCATTGGCTAAAATTCTTGACGGCGTCCCCCGTTAAAACTAGTCGCAAGTAGGTTAAAACAACCATTTAAACCTTTAACCCAAACCCAAATGATGACTGAACAAATCCAACTGATCCCCGGAGGCTCGCTGATGACCGACACACCCGAAGAGGGTAGGATGTTGGCAATCAAAATGGCCCGATTGATCATCAAGGCCACGCAGCCCAACGCCGAAATCAGGGAGCGACTGCGCCCGATTTATGCTGAAGATCCGGCGATGTTGATCGCCATCGGACAAACCGTGGCGACAGAATTCGCAACGGTTGCGGCGGCCAATCAATATTGGCGAAAATAAGAGTGTGGGCCGTTATTGGAATGCGTAACCCGACCCTATTTTCACTCCGTATTTTTACAAACTTGGCCGAGAGCGGCATCGACCGCAGGGCGAACCATCGTCAGGCAACAAGCCGCACTTGATTGGCTGAAAAATTCAAGTAGTGGTGCTCGTAATAACTTTTTATGAATCAAGCCCATGCATACTGGTTGCTCATTCTCGCATCTTGTGGAATCGCATTCGCCGTTCCTCCGGGCTTCAAAATCCAGACCTACGCGGAATACCCCAACGTCAATTATCCCACCGCTCTATCAGCGGCTGCGAATGGAGATGTCTACGTTTCCTCCGACCCCAATGGCTCGCTCGGCCACATCAAGGGCTATGGCAAGGTGATCCGCTGTCGCGATACGAACAACGATGGCAAGGCGGATGAATTCAAGGACTTTGTTCCGGTCCTTCATTCCCCACGCGGCGGGCATTTTCTCGGCGACACTCTATACATCATCCACCCCCCTTTCCTTTCCGCTTTCATCGACAAGGACCTAGACGGCGTATCCGATGAGCAAAAAGTCTTGGTGGAAGGATTCGGCTGGGGCATCGAACATCCGCGCGGTGCCGACCACACCACCAACGGTGTGCGCATGGGCATCGATGGCTGGCTCTATGTGGCCGTGGGCGACTTCGGCATGCCCGATGCCAAGGGGGCCGATGGCACCCGCTACACCCTGATGGGCGGTGGCGTTGTTAGAGTGCGACCCGATGGATCGGAAATGGAACCCTATGCGCTCTATTGCCGCAACATTTGCGACGTCGCGATCTCTCCGACCCTCGACCTATTTTCCCGCGACAACACTAATGACGGCAAAGGCTGGAACACACGGCTGCACCACTTCGTGCAATATGCGAATCACGGCTATCCAAAATTCTATCAAAATTTCACGGATGAAATGATGACACCACTCGCCGACTACGGCGGTGGCTCGGGCACCGGTGCGCTCTATCTGCAGGAGCCCAATTTCCCCGAAGGATACGGCGACACGCTATTCACCTGCGACTGGACCACGGGAAAATTCCTGCGTCATCCGCTCGCGTCTTTTGAAGCAACATTTGTCGCCGATCAGGTCGAGTTTCACTCGAACGAACATGCGATCGACATCGATGTCGACGGCTCGCAGCGCATCTATCTGGCCGACTGGCGGGGCGGCGGGTATTCCTATGGCGGCGATGGCAAGGCCGTTGGACTCGTGCAGCAAGTCGTGGTGGAAAACGCCGCACATCAGGCCTTCCCCGATGTGCGAAAACTGAGCGATGCCAACCTCGTCAAAGGAATCGTTTCCCCCTCTGCGGTGGCCCGATTGGAAACGCAGCGGGAGCTCATCCGCCGCGGCAGCAAACCCACTTTCGTCACTGCCCTAACCTCCTACATGAAGGACGGCAAACTACCGCTCGGCGCACGAGTCGCCGCGATCTTCACTTACAAACAAATGGCAGGAGCGGCCGCAACCAAGGAACTGGTGTTGCTCAGCGCCGATGCCGGTGTTCGCGAATTCGCCCTGCGCGCTCTAACCGACCGCAAAAAAGAACTCGCGAATGTGCCGGTGAAACCATTTCTCGATGGCTTGAAGGATGCCAATCCGCGAGTCCAGTGCCAGGCGATGATCGGTCTGGCACGACTCGGGAAAAGCGCCGCCGCCACGGCCATTCTCGCCGCCGCCGCAACCTTTGAAAACGATCCGGCCAAATTGAAACCCGGCAAGGAATTTGCTCAAAACGAGCACTACGCGCTGCCGCATGTCGCCGTGCAGTGCCTCATCGAGCTCAACGCTTCTGAAGAATGCCTGGCCGCGCTGGAGCAGTCGCCTCTGCAACACTACGCCCTGCTCGCCCTGCAACAAATGCACACCAAGGACACGGTCGATGGCCTCATCTCGGTGGCCACTAACACCAGCGACAATGCCTTACGTGTCGGTGCCCTCGGTGCCCTTTCACGACTGATGCACGTCGAAAAACCATGGGACCTCAAGTCTTGGTGGAGCACCCGCCCCGATGACCGCGGTCCATATTTCGAGCCAATCCCATGGGAGGCATCCGAACGCATCAAAGCCGCGTTAGAAACCAACTTTGCCAAAGTCAGTGAAAACGATCGCAAACCGCTGATGGAACTGTTTGCCAAAAACCGCCTCGACGTTTCACAACTCAATTTGCTCAACAAGGATCCCGTCGCCACGGCATTGGGCCAAGCACAACCGGACGAGCCTTCGACTGCCGTTCTCGTGAATGCCGCGAAAGATACCAAACTACCCTGGTCGCGGCGCATCGAATGTTACGATGCCGTTCTCCGCAGCACCAACGACAAGACCACGCGGCATCGCCTCGAAATCCTTGCCGCTTGGCTTGACGATGCGAACCGCGACCCATCCGCCGATCAATTGATCACAGACTTCGTCAACGAAACCAACCGCGGGACCGAAGTCACCAAGCTCGATGAGCTCGCCAAGAAATCCGGCGACTCGGCCGCGCGCATCGCCTGGCGGGCCTTGCTCACGGTGCTGAACTCGCCGCTGTCCAAGGAGGAAGCCAAAAAGCAAGTGCGAGACATCGCCGACAAAAACCCGATGGAAGTGGGATTTTTTCTCGCCCTCGCCGATCTGAAAACCCCTGGTTTCGAAAAGCAAATCGAAGCCGGCATGCATTTCGACAACGAAAAAACGATCAATGTCGCCAGTGCCGCGATGGAGGCTATCACAACGGCATCAGCATCGCCGGATGGCAAAAAGATGGCCGATCTCAAAGCCGATGAAGTGAAAAAAATTGCCATGGAAAGCAAAGGCGACATCGCGAATGGAGCCAAACATTTCACCGCGCTTGGATGCATCGCCTGCCACAGCGTCGACGCCGCCGCCGCGCAAAAAGGTCCGTATCTCGGCGCGGCCGGAGCCAAATTCCAGCGCGACTACCTGATTGAATCCGTGCTCGATCCCGGCAAGGTTGTTGCACAGGGATTTCAAACCTCGGTGTTTGCCATGAAGGACCACTCGATGAAAATGGGCTTCGTCACCGCCGAACAGGATGGAGTGATCACGCTACGCGACATCACCGGCGCGACAAGCCAGATCAAACGGGCTGATGTCAAGGAGG
>VFJU01000187.1 GCA_009885905.1 Verrucomicrobiota bacterium | reverse complement strand
CGTGGGAATTTTCGCGCGTGGAGGCCGAGAGTCCAGTTGGATTGAGCGTCGGGCACAATAGCCAATGACACTCTGAATTAAAAAAATTATTCTTTAACAACTCTAACAAAGCCAATGGTCCCGCTGGCTCATCGCCATGAATTCCCGCCGAAAGATAAACACGGGGGCCACCGCCAGATCGCTCCCACGCTTCTAAATACTCGCCGTCTAACTTAACTAACAAAGTCGAGACAAAGCCCGCTGCTTCCGCCGCTTTGCGAAATGCGATTTTAAACTCCAGCCAATCTATTTCGACATGCATCAGGGTAATAATGCTGATCCCTATAACTTTTGCAAAGCTTGCGTATTCCACGCAGAGCCTATGGTGATGCAGCGAGACTTACTCACCATCGAAGACAATACGAAAACCTAAGTCAGATCGGCGCAACGATCTGTCCTGCGTCCACTCACAAGTTAGCGCGTTACTACCCTGCTTTAAGTATGATCCGCCCACGATAACCCAAAGCGGTTCACCAAGCGGGTTTGCCGGGTTCGTGCCTCGGCGAGATGTCCATTCCGATACAGATCCAGCCATTCCAAGTATCCCAGTCGGAGTTCGATCTTCAACGTGGGAGGTGACCGAAATCCAAGGTCCTTTCGGCAACATTTCGGGCTCTCTGAGGCCCGAGATTAAAGCGGCCATCCATTGTTCTTGTGTGGGCAAGCGGGCTTTTTTCCACTCCGCGTAGGCTGAAGCGTCCCACCAATCCACTCCAACGACTGGGGAATCTAACGTGACCGATTGATTTTGCCATATTCCATTTACTTGAGCGGCGGCCAAAAGGTCTGACCAGTCGGTTGGCACGTGAGACGTTTTTTCAGCGGGTTGATCCTCTGAGTCGAAGCTGTGTTCGCGCTTTTCCTTGGAGAGTATGCCGAGCGTTTCAAGAAATTCAGCATATTGGCTGATGGTTATTTCATTCGCAGAAATACGAAAAGCGGGCAGAGACTTATCCACGCCGGTGAGCGATGGATGTTTCCCTGCGACCACTGCGACTGCATCCGGCAAAGGGGTGCGAGACGGGCGCGGCGGCGCAGGTGGGTGAAGTCGGTAGGCTATTCCAACAATTCCAAAAATAACCACTCCCGCAGCTAATGCTATTTTTAGCCCTGAGTGATTTCTAACAGCGCGTTTGCCTCGCTTGGTCGGCGATAACGAGGAGCCTAGCTCTGCTAGTTGGTGATCAATTTCACCACAATAGTCACGGACCTGATCCCAACGGATAGGCGCATCAAGGCCTTCACCTCGCATCCAACTCAGTAAGGTAAGAAGACGGGTACTGCCTGGTTGATTTATCGCAACAAGTGGCACCAGTGAAGCGCCTAGAAATAAAATGTCTCGGGCGGATTCATCATCACGGCGGTCACCATATGTCGTTAGATTTTTTAATCGAACCACTGCTTGAGTATCCACAAACACCGCATTCAATTCTAGCGGTGAAGTCGCATGACCCGAAGATTCATGATAAATTTCAGCTTCAGAAATCTTACGTAGAATCAGATTGAGCTGAG
This sequence comes from Verrucomicrobiota bacterium, assembly GCA_009885905.1. GTDB lineage: Bacteria > Verrucomicrobiota > Verrucomicrobiia > Verrucomicrobiales > Akkermansiaceae > Luteolibacter. Next base: position 4,271 of record VFJU01000187.1, on the reverse strand, counting down.
CGGGTTGGAAATACCGGCGGTTTTTTTCGCACGTTTCAAGATCAGTGCCAGGTAGAAACTCATAAGCAAAGTAGCATCGCTCCGTCTCCAAACTCGCTTCATAGACCGAAGCCACTGAGGGGTGATCCACGGCTGCCTTCGTCCGAACTTCTGCTAGAAAATTTTCTCTTTTATCGAAACACTCGGGTCTAAGTTCATCGACAAGAACCCTGCGAGTAACTGAAGTCTGCTCTGCAAGCCAAGTGTTTGATAAGCTATTTTTAGCAATTAGATGCGTAAGGATATAATCACCTAATGGTTGATTTTCGTTAGATAGTTTCATCTTAATTCGAAAATCACTTACTAGGAAGAGGTGGGAGAAGCGGTAGATTAGGATCAAACTCAGGGGGAAGCACGTCTTGGAATTCTGGTAGAAGTGGATCGCCCTTGCCCGAGTTAGGGGCGCTTGGGATTTTGGCGGCAAGGTCACGTGGCCATGCCTGGACATCGAGAATCTCTCCCTTATAAAGCAAAGATACCACTTGTCCGTAGTACGTACGGCCACCAAATAAGTGTTCTGTCTGGCTGTCTTGGTTAGGAATTCGGTAGGTCATTCTCAAACTTTCTTCCCCTCCGTTCCAATCAAATGGCAAGGACGCCCATTGCTCAGTCACCCAAGAATTATCCTCAAGCTGAACGATTTCACCTTTTGATGTTTTATTAAAAAAGATCACTGAAATCCCCATTTCAGCGACATCGATCTCACCGTCGGGTGATTTTTGAACAGGGATGGTTAGTACCACCCGCTGTTCACTCTCATTTTTTAAATCCTTAAAAATTTGCACTCTCCCCAATGCTAACTTACCGACCATCGCATCCGGCTTTTGAATCCCTTCACGTAACTTACTCGCGGCGAGACTGTAAAGCGAGCCCGCACCCGAAATCCCGAGGTGAAAGACCTTTTCGTAATAAACACCCGCGGTGTCGAAAACTCCCATCTGCTCATGAATTAGACCAAGTTCGTAAAGCACGGTTGGGTCATTGGGTGATTTATTTTGCGCCTCGGTCAACTTGACAATTGCCAGACCCATGTCGCCGGCGACCCGGGCTTTTTGTCCTTCTTTGACCAAGTGCTCGGCACGTGGGTCGCTCACTCGAGGGACACTAATTGGCGTTGGATCAGGCGTTGAAGATGGTGGTGGCGGGCTTGAAACGACAGAGGGCGCGTAGGCGCGATCTTCCCGAGCAGGACCGGGCGCCGGGGTGCGAATCGCGATCCATTTAGGAACTTCCTTAATGACAATTTTGACGCCTCGCGATTCCTCAAACCTCGTTGCCAATGCTAGCCCAGCAATCAGCAGTTGAACGAGCGCCATCAAAGCCAGTAACCAACAGGATAGTAAAAAAACCGGTGGCCTTGGAAATGAGGTGGGTTTTGTACTTTTGAGCACCACGCGCTGAAGATGCTACCCACCGTTCACCTTGTCAATCTGATGGGATTTTGAGTACTTGGGCAGGATTTTCTCTTTGATATCCCCTGCCCTAGCTTTCAGTGGTCTTATCCGTTGGGTGGGAATATGACTTCCTGATTCTGGGGTGTGTTGTGGCCAAACTTATCACCGATATCTTTGCTGGTGACAAATAGCATCAGGGAAATCAGTGCGAGTGCGCAAACGGTCTGAAGAATTTCCAGCGGCTTCGCCCTCACGGGGCGACCAAAGATTTTTTCCAAAATCGCCAGAACAATGTGACCGCCATCAAGAACCGGAAATGGCATCATGTTGAGAACGGCAAGATTAACGTTGAAAAGAACCATAAACGCAAGAATGCGCCTCCATCCGTCATCCATTTGCAAGAGCTGATATTGGAGCGTAGCAATACCGACTGGGCCACTGAGATGACCCACTCCGATACTGGAGTCTGGGGCAGCCACACTCTCGATCGTGATCCACATCATCCGTAAACTGTCTCCGATCTGCTTAAATGGTCCCGGGTGCACAATGCCTTGGCTTTGGGAGGGGGAATCGTAATAGCGTATACCTAACATCGGTGGCGTGTCAGGTGGTGACTGAGGAACCAACGGAGCCACGGTGAAATTTAACTTTTTACCCTCTCGAGAAATTAAAATGTCGATTGGCTTTAACCCGATTGATCTAACATATCCTATCACTTTAGAGCTATCGATAAACGATTTCCCATCCATCGATACGAGCACGTCTCCTTTTTTCATTCCAGCTTTTGCCGCCGGGCTGCCTTTGATGATCTCTCCGATCTCGATATTTTCGATCTCTGGGCCGATACCCACTTGGCGCAGTCCTCCGCGCTGATACCACTTCGTCTTTTCGGTTTCAAACTCGGAAACCAGCTTCAATGGAGTGGTTACACCCGGTCGTTCGACGGTAAATTCGATCTGCTTTCCTTTACTAAGAATAATTCCTTCTGTGATGCTATCCAATGAGCCCGCGAATCCATCGACCTTCTTGCCATTGATTTGGACAATCTTGTCACCAGAAAGCAGGCCGGCCTTATCAGCTGGGCTATTGACTACAACTTCGCCAATGACTTGGGATGGGATGAAATCTTTGGGCTTTCCAACTCCCCAAACCACCAACGCGGAAAGAAAAGCTAATGCCATCGAGAAAAGTGGTCCGGCAAATGCAACGATGATTTTATCTAACGGCGTGATTGGGGGCAGTGGTTGATCTTCTTTACTCCCTCCTTCCAGAGCTATCATCGGTGCCATCTGAGGAAGTGCAACAAAGCCACCCGCAGGAATCCAGCCTAGTCCATATTGGACACCATTGATCTGCTTCTTCCAAATGGGTGTGCCAAACCAGATTTGAAAACGCTCAATTTTTAATCCGCACCACTTGGCCGCCAAAAAATGACCCAGTTCGTGTACGAAAATAATAACATTAAAAATGGTTAGAATGATAACGATTAATAAAATTATTTGAAATATTTGAATGATAACAGCCATGAAATATAAAATAAGAATTACAAGATAACATCAAAAACCTAGCACTTTCCGACATTGCGGCAAGTCGATTAATTTTTCTTAAGTATTATCGCAGTCCAACAGGAGGCGCAAGAACCTCACTCATCACCAAGGCGGCGCGGACTTCTTGCCGGCTGTTCAAGCGAGCCTGGATCGTAAGTGCCGGCACTGAGTGCGGCATCTTGGATCCTTTGGACATTACACGTGCCCTTGTGGCTGCCGCGCCACCCGTGGTGGTAGCCTTGTTATCTCGCAGTTTTTGCAACTTATCCGCGAGATCTTGTTGGTGTTTAAGCGCCTTGGCTGCCTCGTCGGCCACCGCAGCATCATATCCCGGTTCCCGCAACGGCGGGGGCACACGCTGTAGCGCTTCTTGTCCTACATAATCTGGGAGCGGCGGTCTATTAACCACTTCATCGGGGGCGAAAACCTCTTCGGAACCATTGTCCTCCTGCTCCCTCTGCGGTTTACCCTTTTTATCCAACACACTTTTCAACACCGATCCGACACCCAGCGCAATCAATGCGATGATTTGAAAATGTTCAAGAATCCAATTCATGAGTTAATATCGTAATGATTAATCAGGCGCCATCCGGTTTTGAAATATTCGTCCGCATTTGAGTGTCGGCCTTGACGTTTTCCATCTTGTAAAAATCCATCACGCCAAGTCGCCCGCTGCGGAATGCTTCTGCGATCGCCAGTGGGACCTGTGCTTCAGCCTCGACCACTTTCGCTTTCATTTCAGCAACTCGGGCAACCATTTCCTGCTCCAGCGCTACCGCTGCCGCCCTGCGGATCTCGGCTTGGGCTTGGGCCATATTTTTATTGGCCTCGGCTTGTGCCTCTTGCAGTTGGGCTCCAACATTCTCACCAACATCGACATCCGCGATGTCGATGGAAAGAATCTCAAAAGCCGTCCCCACGTCCAGGCCGCGGTGCAAAACCACTTTCGAAATCGAATCTGGTGACTCTAACACAGTTTTATAACTTTCTGCCGATCCAATCGTAGTAACAATCCCCTCACCGACCCGAGCGATGATGGTTTCTTCCTTCGCGCCGCCCACGAAACGATCCAAATTGGTTCGTACGGTAACCCGAGCTCTAACTTTTACTTGGATTCCATCTTTCGCAACGCCGTCAATCGTGGAACGACCAGACGCAGGATTTGGGCAATCTATCACCTTAGGATCCACGGAGGTGCGGACTGCTTCGACGACGCTTTTTCCTGAGCCTTTGGTTGCGAGATCAATCGCACAGGTGCGGTTCCAATCCAATGTGATCCCTGCTTTATGGG
>VFJU01000055.1 GCA_009885905.1 Verrucomicrobiota bacterium | reverse complement strand
TTTCAATCGATCCCGAATGAGCAACGATAACAATCAGGACCCGCCTACAAATTCCTCGACCATGGCTGACGATGCCGCGACCACTCGCACCAAACGAGCGACAAAAAAAGTGACAACCAAAGTCGCAGCTAAAAAAACGGTGGCAAAAAAAGCCGCAGCTAAAAAAACGGCAGCTAAAAAATCCACCTCTAAATCATCGGTGGAAGCTCCGTCTGCTAACATCGAATTCGTAGCGGAGAAATCACCAATATCGACCGCTTCGACAGAGTCGGCGGTGGCAAACTCGGAAAATTCTAACCGCCGACTCGGACGTGTACCCGGTGGTGGGCCCGTCTCGTCGCGCAAAGCTGCAGAAACAAGTCCTCAAGAGTCTACCCCATTTCCTGCGACAATCATCCATCCTCCTCACCGCGAAGCTTCGTCAACTCCGCCAATTTCTCAAAATCTCGGTCAAGCCGATCCCCAGAATCGAAACGAAAACACATCCGAACAGACTGGCGAAAAACAAACCAGTGAAAGCCGCAGCAAGCGTCGCCGTGAAAAACGCAAGCGCCGGAATAATGAACGCAAGGAGTTAGAAGGTAGCCGTGGCCAACAGTTTAAAAACGGGCGCCTACAAAACCAATCTGGTCGCCAACAAAACCAACACGGTCGCCAACCGAACCGCCAACGTCACGATTCTGCGGGCCACGGCAACGATGCCGAAGACCGCCGTCCTGTGCTTCTCGACGGCCCTAAAATCGCTACTAACGGACTCCTCGAACTAGCACCAAAAGGTTTCGGATTTCTCCGTGTCGCCAATAAAAATTTCGAGCAAGCCCGCGATGACGTTTTTGTTAGTCCGGAAATCATCCGTACCTACAACCTCCGCCTCGGTCATTGGATTCACGGAACGTACCAAGACGGGCCACGCGGACCACAACTTGTCGAGGTCTCTCAAATCAATGACTTGCCCCCTGAAGAGGCTTCCAAGCTCCCGCATTTCGACGAACTCAAAGCGATCAACCCAGTTCGGCGAATCAGCTTTGAAACCACTCCAGAGCGCTTCACGACTCGTGTCGTTGACATCATGGCCCCAGTAGGGCGTGGTCAGCGCGGTCTCATCGTCTCACCTCCGCGCTCAGGGAAAACCACTCTTCTTCTCCACATGGCCGAGGCCATTCGTGAGAAATACGACGAGGCCATCCATCTCATGGTCGTCCTCGTCGATGAACGACCCGAGGAGGTCACCGAATTTCGCCGTGCTCTCCCAGGCGCTGAAATCTACGCCAGTTCAAATGACGAACAGGCTCGTAACCACACCCGAATCGCGGAGATCGCCATCGAGCGCGCCAAGCGACTCGTCGAGGCTGGCAAAGACGTCTTTTTGATCATGGATTCGATCACGCGACTTGCCCGCGCCTACAATGGCAACATGAATAGTCGTGGTCGCGGCACCGCATCAGGTGGTCTAACCATTGGCGCGCTTGAGGTTCCTCGCAGGCTTTTTGCAGCAGCAAGAAATACTCGCGGGGGCGGATCGCTTACCATCATGGCGACTGCGCTGATTCAGACCAACTCGCGTGCAGACGAAGCGATCTACATGGAGTTCAAAGGCACTGGCAATATGGAACTCGTGCTCGATCGCAAAATCGCAGAAAATTATATCTATCCTGCGGTAGACATTTTTAAATCTGGCACGCGTCGCGAAGAACTTCTTCTCGCAGATCACATGCTTCACAAGATTCACCTCATTCGTCGTGGCCTCTCCGGTCACCGCCCGGCCGAGGCAATGGAGCGCCTGCTATTCTTTCTGAAAAAATTTCCTAACAATCCTCAGATGCTAATGGAGATCAAAGGCTAGGGGTGAATCCTAACGATTCAACAAGCTATTCGATCGATGCTAAGTTCGACACAAACGAATAACTTTATGTACGTCGACACACCCACCGCCATGCGATGCCTCTAGCCATGTAGAAACTTTCCAGATCACCATGAAACTCAGAACTTTACTGATAGGGATCTTTGGTCTCGTCGCTGTCCTTCTGGTGGCTCTCTTGGTCAACACCTTGGAAGGCAGAAAAAAAATATTTCAATTAGCCGAAGCTGAGGCCCGTCAGACCGAATCTAACAAATTAGCAGCTGAGCTTCGCCAAAGCTCCGACGATCTCACTCGTATGGCACGAACTTACGTGGTGACTGGTGAAAATAGGTATTGGCAATATTTCGGACGAATCCTGGATATTCGAAACGGAAAAGCACCACGACCCGCGGGACACGATGGAGTCTACTGGGATCTAGTCACCGAAAATCTCGAATCGATTCCCTCTACCACCACATCGCAAAAGCTCGTCTCACTGGAAGACAGGATGATCAAGGCAGGCTTTTCGGTGGAGGAGTTCGCGCTACTCAAGAACGCACAAAATCAAAGTGACAGCCTAGTTCGTCTCGAAAATGTGGCGATGCATGCAGTGAATGGTGAGTTTGATGATGGCACAGGCAGTTTTGACATTAAAAAAGAACCCGATCGTGCCCTAGCAATCCAAATCTTGCACGGGTCACAGTACCATGAAGCCAAAGCCAAAGTCATGAAGCCTTTGGATCAATTTATGGATATTGTTAGCAAAAGAACACTAGCAGATACAAACGAACTTAACAAAGCAGCTGCAATGCGGCTTCATACCAGCCTTTTCCTATCAGGATTCATTTTACTAGTATTGATCGTGAGCTACCTACTCGTGATGAGAATGGTCTTACGACCGGTTCAAGAACTTGCGTTCGCCGTTGAAAAAATAGGCGGAGGAGAATTTGTGGACATCGCTCACAACCGAGGAGCGCGCGAACTACAATCCCTCATGCGGACATTCAACCAGATGACCTTGACGCTAAAAACAAGGGAAGATGAGAAAAACTTAGCGATTTGTGATTTAGACGAAAAAGCACTAGCGCTCGAAAAAGAAAAAGGACGGGCGGAAAAACTATTGCTAAATATCCTACCCGTGGCGATTGCGGAACGATTGCAACGAGGTGAAGAAATTCAGGCCGAGACGTTCCCTGAGGTCACGGTATTTTTCGCTGATATCGTGGGATTTACCAAACTTGCAGCCGAGATCGGTCCCAAGGCGGTAACCAAACTGCTCAACGATCTTTTCGACTTGTTTGATCAACTGGTTGATAAACACGACTTAGAGAAAATTAAAACGATCGGAGACTGCTACATGGCTGTGGCTGGCGTGCCGACGCGAAGCCCCACTCACGCTCAACAAATGGCAGACTTCGCCTTGGATGTGATTCAAAACCTCCGTGCACAAAATCAAGAAATGGGAAGAGATGTGCAAATTCGAATCGGAATTCACAGCGGCACAGTGGCGGCCGGAATCATCGGGCGAAAGAAATTTGCCTACGATCTATGGGGCGATGTGGTGAATGTCACCAGTCGTCTTGAAACCACCGCCGAACCGATGACCATTCATGCAAGTGAAACGGTTAGGTCACGCTTGGAAGAAAGCTATCTTTTCGAAGACAGGGGCGACATCGAGTTGAAGAATCGTGGCAAGCTTCGTACTTATTATCTAACTGGAAGAAAAGTTGAAGCCGACTGACTGTGCGACCCGTGTTGAATTTCCAACTTCCATCAAACTTTTTCACCAATATTGGCGAGCCAGTTCCCTACCCCCGTCGATTCCGCACCGCCAAGGCTAGAGATTCTAACACATAAACCGTGTCAGCCCAACCGATGCAGGCATCTGTCACTGATTGGCCATGTGTCAAGTCGCTCAGTTCCTTCTGCAGCTTTTGATTTCCTTCCACCAAGTTTGATTCGATCATCACCGAGGTGATCACCTTAGAACCTGCCGAGATTTGCTCGCAGATGTCGCGAGCGACTCGCGGTTGGTTGCGGTAATCCTTCATCGAATTTCCATGCGAGCAGTCCACCATCACTGACTCTGGTAAATTTTGCTCTCGCAGCATGGCCGCCGCGGCATCGATCTCGGATTTCTTATAGTTAGGAACGCCACCGCCCCCCCGCAGGATCAGGTGGCAGGATTCATTGCCCGCTGTGGATACAATCGCCGAAACTCCCTGCTTCGTCACTGATAGAAAATGATGAGGGCGTGAAGACGATTGAATGGCATCAAGTGCGATCTGGATTGATCCGCTGGTGCCATTTTTAAATCCCACCGGCATGGATAAACCGGAAGCGAGTTCGCGGTGTATCTGGGATTCCGTGGTGCGTGCGCCGATGGCTCCCCAAGCGATTAAATCGGCAATGTATTGCGGAGAAATCGTATCGAGAAATTCTGTGCCTGAAGGCACTCCCATATTCGCAAGATCTAACAAGAGTCCTCGTGCGATGCGCAAACCTTGATTGATATCAAATGAGTCGTCGAGTTTCGGGTCATTGATCAGTCCCTTCCAACCCACTGTGGTACGGGGTTTTTCAAAATAAACCCGCATGATCACCATAACATCCTTCTCGATGCGCTTGGCCTGCTCCCTCAGCAGCGCCGCGTATTCAAGAGCGGCCTCCGGATCATGAATCGAGCAAGGCCCGACGATGGCCAACAAGCGATCATCTTCACCCCGCAAAATGGCATCTGCCTGCAAGCGCGTGCTGGCGACGAGTTCAGATGCTTGCTCGGTAATAGGTAAATAGTACGCCAACACCGCTGGGGAAATCAGCGGGTTTAGGCCAGTAATTCGAAGGTCGTCAGTGCGGTGGCGCGTCACGCCGGCGATGCTTGTCGACGGATCACCTGCTAAGCAAGGCACAATTCACGCTAGCTACCGCCTTTCTTCACTGAGACTCTCCTTGCTCAGGGATTCGCTTCGTGCTTGGGTCGCCACCGAATGAAAATTCTTCTCATCATATTGTTAAGCATCCTCTCCGCCGCCGGGGAAGGTCTGCCGGTTATGGGGGGCGCCGCGGCTGCTGAGCATTTCCTCTCGACACTCGCACCTGCTCAGCGGGAAAAAGCCGCTCTTTCACTTGCCAGCACCGAGCGTGAGAATTTCCGCTACACGCCACGTGACCGCGCCGGACTGCCGCTTAAAGAAATGACCTCGCCCCAACGCGTGGCCGCCATGGCTCTTCTTACGAGCGCTCTCAGTGAGAAAGGAAAACTCAAAGCAAGCCAGATAATCTCGTTAGAAAGCATTCTCGCCACTCTCGAAAACGACTCGGTGAAGCGTGATCCTGACCGCTATTTTCTAGCAATTTTCGGTACCCCTGGCGATCCCAAAGGCTGGAGCTGGCGTCTCGAGGGTCACCACCTATCTGTCAATATCGCGCTCATCGGTGACAAATGTATTTCTGCGACCCCCTCATTCATGGGTGCAAATCCTCGTCAAGTCGATGAAGGCACACAGCATGGATTGCGTGTCCTTGCTGCAGAAGAAGACCTCGCACGTGCCCTGACCCTTGCTCTACTCACCGCAGGGAAATCCGAAGTGATCTTCAACACCAAACCACCCACAGAAATTCTGAGTTTTGAAAACCGCAGTGCCACCGCACTCGATCCCGTAGGCGTGGTCGCTAGCGACCTCAACCCGCTCCAACGAAGCGCGTTGCTAACGCTCATTTCAGAGTTCACAGGTCGCTACCGACCAGAGATTACTGCCTCGGACATGACTCGGATCAAAGCTGCAGGTATCGAAAAGATTCGCTTCGGTTGGGCGGGTGGTACCTTGCTGGGCGAGCCATACTACTATCGCATCCAAGGACCGACCTTCCTCATCGAGGTCGCCAACGTCCAAAATCATGCCAACCACATCCACGCGACGTGGAGGGACTTTTCTAACGACTTCGGGCGCGACCTCCTTGGCGATCACATAAAGTTAGACCATTGACTCTGCATGAAAAAAGAACGTACCGATGCCTTGCTCGTCACCCGCGGACTCTGCGATTCTCGCGAGCAAGCCAAACGACTCATCCTTGCCGGCGAGGTGCGCAGCGGAGACCGCATCATCGATAAACCGAGCACCCAACTCCTTCCCGATGCCCCACTTGAGGTGAAAGAAAAACAACGCTACGTGGGTCGCGGAGGATTCAAACTCGAGGGCGCACTCGATGCATTTCAAATTGATCCCACCGGCTGGGTCTGCATTGACGTTGGTGCCTCCACGGGTGGATTTACCGACTGCCTTCTTCAGCGCGGTGCCACTCGCGTCCACGCAGTGGATGTTGGAACCAATCAACTCGTTTGGAAACTCCGCAACGACCCCCGAGTTATCGTCAAAGAGCAATTCAATGCACGCCACATGGTCCCCACCGATATCGGCGAAAAAGTCCGCCTCGCCGTCACCGATCTCTCATTCATTTCGCTAACTAAAGTCCTCCCAGCGATCTTTTCCGTACTCGAGGACGGTGGCTCAGTCGTCTGCTTGATCAAGCCGCAGTTCGAGTTGTGCCGCGATGACATCACGCGCGGAGGGATCGTCCGCGATCCGCACCTCCATGAGCAAGCCATTGAAAAAATTCGCCACTTCGTCACCACCGAGCATGGTTGCACATGGCGCGGATTGATCCCCTCACCTATCACTGGCATGGATGGGAACCAAGAGTTTCTCGCTTGGGTGACGCTCCCGACGGAGGTTGTCACTCCAATTCCAATCGCCTGAGCCATCTACTCCAATGAATTTCAAATCGTCCGGATCGCACTTGCGCTGGGTGACGCTCTACCCATATTAAGAATAACCCTTTGCGGGTGATTTCCTATACTAAGATGGGGTCCAAAAAAATTTAACACTTTATCCTAACAATATGTCAACTGAAGCGAAATGCCCATTCAACCACTCTGCTAACAGCGGCCCCACCAACCAATTTTGGTGGCCAAACCAACTCAAGCTCGAGCTCTTGCAACAGCATTCCTCGAAGTCCGATCCAATGGGCGAGGATTTCGATTACGCGAAGGAGTTTAACAGCCTTGATCTGGCCGCGCTAAAACAAGATCTAGCAACGCTGATGACTGACTCACAAGATTGGTGGCCCGCAGACTTCGGTCACTACGGTGGCCTCTTCATCCGCATGGCCTGGCACAGCGCGGGCACTTACCGCACCGGCGATGGACGCGGTGGTGGAGGACGTGGTCAGCAGCGGTTTGCGCCACTAAACAGCTGGCCCGACAACGTCAACTTGGACAAGGCGCGCCAACTGCTCTGGCCGATCAAACAGAAGTATGGTCGAAAAATTTCATGGGCCGACTTGATGATCCTAACTGGAAACGTCGCGTTAGAAACAATGGGCTTTAAAACTTTCGGCTTTGGCGGCGGACGCAAGGATGTCTGGGAGCCAGATCAGGATGTCTATTGGGGTAAGGAAACGACTTGGCTGGATGATAAACGATATACCGGCGACAGAGAGCTTGAGCAACCCCTCGCGGCGGTGCAAATGGGACTGATTTACGTCAATCCAGAAGGGCCTAACGGAAATCCCGATCCGATCGCTTCCGCAAGAGATATCCGCGAGACTTTCGCGCGTATGGCGATGAACGATGAAGAAACGGTAGCGCTGATCGCCGGCGGTCACACTTTTGGCAAAACCCACGGCGCGGGTCCAGCATCCCACGTGGGTCCAGAACCCGAAGCGGCTGGACTCGAAGAGCAAGGCTTAGGGTGGAAAAGTAGCTTCGGCACAGGCAATGGCGGCGACACCATTTCTAGCGGACTCGAAGTCACTTGGACGTCCACACCCACTCAGTGGAGTAACAGCTACTTCGAAAACCTCTTCGGCTACGAATGGGAACTCACCAAGAGCCCCGCTGGCGCTCAGCAGTGGACTCCCAAAAATGGCGGCGGCGCAGGTACCGTGCCCCACGCACATGATGCAACACAGCGGATCTCCCCATCCATGCTGACCAGCGACCTCGCCTTGCGGTACGACCCAGCATACGAAAAAATTTCTCGGCGATTTTATGAAAATCCTGATCAATTTGCCACCGCGTTCGCTCGAGCATGGTTCAAGTTAACCCACCGCGACATGGGTCCTCGCGCTTGTTATCTAGGTCCGGATGTTCCCGCAGAAGTGCTGATCTGGCAGGATCCGATTCCCGCAGCAACTCAACTTTTGATCGATGCACAAGACATCGCCTCACTGAAGATTAAAATTCTAACAAGCGGTCTATCTATCTCGGAACTGGTTTCCACTGCATGGGCATCTGCGTCCACCTTCCGAGGTTCCGATAAGCGCGGTGGTGCGAACGGTGCTCGCATCCGCCTCACACCGCAGAAGTTCTGGGCGGTCAACCAACCCACCCTGCTAGACAAAGTTTTAAAATCGTTAGAAATCATTCAGAACGAGTTCAACGGCGAAACGAACGACGGTAAAAAAGTTTCTTTAGCTGACTTGATCGTTCTTGGCGGATGTGCAGGCATCGAACAGGCGGCGAAAAATGCGGGTCACCAAATCGCGGTGCCATTTACCGCAGGACGGATGGATGCGAGCCAAGAACAGACCGACGTAGCTTCCTTCGCCGTGCTTGAACCGATCGCCGATGGCTTCCGAAATTATCTCAAAGGCAAGTACACCATTTCGGCTGAAGCCCTTCTCGTCGACAAGGCACAACTGCTCACCCTAACCGTGCCCGAAATGACCGTTTTGGTCGGTGGCTTGCGCGTGCTCAAGACCAACTTTGAAGACTCCTCGCATGGCGTCTTCACCCAGCGGCCGGAGGTACTTACAAATGACTTTTTCGTAAACCTACTAGACATGGGCACCGAATGGAAACCCGTATCGCCGGCTTCCGACGTCTTTGAAGGGCACGATCGTAAATCGGGCGAAATCAAATGGACAGGCACGAGGGCGGATCTCGTGTTTGGTTCCAACTCACAGCTCCGAGCCTTGGCTGAAGTCTATGCCAGCGCCGATGCAGAACCGATATTCATCAAAGCCTTCGTCGCCGCCTGGGACAAGGTAATGAATTTAGATAGATTTGAGAAATAGCACGAAAAACTAACACGCGATCCGAGCTTGATTCGATAAAGCACGACCAACAGCACCTCAAATTTGGAGGTACTTCAAAATCAGATCAGTCTACGAAAAAAAATGATGCACCCTTAAAATAAACCGCAGCGAAGCTAATGAATACCAGTAGTTAGCAAATTACACAGTCCGTGTTACGAACCCCGCTTGCCGAGCCGATGTCTTGCCTAATCCTAAAAAGGAAAATGGCCGCGTTCGTGGAGCACCTCTGAGCGAGGCGGGTGGTGGCTAAGGGGTCTGTTTTCACTCGCTGAGTATCAATTATTTCTGTCTCTTGTAATTTTTTTCATCGCTATCACTCATGGCAAAGAGGGCTCAACGAAAATACCAACGGCCTGCTCCAGCAGTATTTTCCAAAGCGAACCGACTTCAGAAAAAGCTTAACGACCGCCCGAGAAAATGTCTTGGATGGAAAACACCTCGGGAGGAACCCTGTCGCCTAACAAATTATTTTTTGCCATCATTCTGGCTCCAATTTGCAATCGGGTTGTGTGCTGACCCGCTTCGATTTTCTTTCTCACGCTATTGTTCGCATGAGCCCGACTGAGACGGTGACCACGCGTTTGCCGACTCTTCCGACGCAAAATGCGGTGGCTGGTCGCGTTCCGGACCTTCTCTCCGCCAACACCTCGATCATCTAACATATTTTTCGGCGCTCCGCCTCTCAGAAGCCTCGTAATCTCCCCTTCGCGTGCCCTTCACGGGCTTTGGTGGGGCGAGGTCAAGGCCGAAGCCTCCCTGCGCCACGCCTCGTCCACGACGGCTTCTTTTGTCAAATTCAGTCCCTTGCTCGGGGGCATTTTCAGGTCCTTAAAATCGTCTAATTTTATCACATTATTCTCTACTTATCAATGGGTTACATCTACAATTTTGCATGTCAGAACCTGTCGAAATTGTTCCCGTA
>VFJU01000409.1 GCA_009885905.1 Verrucomicrobiota bacterium | reverse complement strand
GGCATCATTCAAATCCCGATCAATGAGGCGATCGGCTTAGATTTCCCACGCGTCCTCCGAGCCTTCCTACGTCAGGATCCTGACCGAATCATGATCGGGGAAATGCGCGATAAAGAAACCGCGACCATTGGGATTCAAGCGGCTCTAACAGGTCACTTAGTGCTTTCAACCCTACACACCAACGATGCCCCTGGAGCGGTCACTCGTCTGGTGGATATGGGTTGCGAACCATTCTTGGTTTCGGCTTCGCTGGAGGGAATTCTCGCTCAGCGACTTGTTAGGACCATCTGCAAGGAGTGCAAAACTCCCTACGAGCCGAACGAATCGATTCTCAATCAACTCGGGATTTCTGCTCACGAACTCGGCGATAAACAGTTCTTCACCGGCGGTGGATGTGATGCCTGTGGTCAATCCGGTTACCGGGGTCGTCGCGGTCTCTACGAGCTACTCAACGTAACCGATCCGATCCGCGAATTGATCACTTCGCGGGCTCCCTCGGTGGTGCTCAAACAAAAAGCCGTCGAGTTAGGAATGAACACTTTGCGTGAGGATGGACTACGAAGTATTTACCTTGGAGCGACAACGATCGAAGAAGTGTTGAAATATACCTAATTTGGCGGGCAAATTCCACATCCATCCTTTACAGAACCCCAGCAAAGCGACAAATAACCTACTAATCTCATGGCTAACTTTCAATACTCCGCCCTCGATGCTAAAGGTGAACAAACCACCGGTGCTGTATCTGCAGCTACCGAAGCAGAGGCAATCCAACAACTTCGTGCCAAGGGGCTTTACCCAACCCAAATCAGCGAAGAGGGAAAGTCCAAAGGCAAGGGAAAGACTGCCCCTGCAAAGGCAAAAGCCAAGGCGAAGGCCGTCAGCAAGGGCCACGTCGGTGGTCGCATCAAGCCAAAGAGCCTGATGATTTTCACACGCCAGCTC
Source organism: Verrucomicrobiota bacterium (assembly GCA_009885905.1). Classification (GTDB taxonomy): domain Bacteria; phylum Verrucomicrobiota; class Verrucomicrobiia; order Verrucomicrobiales; family Akkermansiaceae; genus Luteolibacter. Next base: position 212 of record VFJU01000409.1, on the reverse strand, counting down.
GCGACCCTAATCGATTCTGGTCTGCCACTTCTCCGCAGCCTAACTGTTCTGGAAAAACAGGAGCCCAACCCCGTGCTCAAGGCCACCGTCAGCGCACTTGCAGAAAACGTCCAAGGCGGCTCGACCTTCTCGGAGTCGCTCGCCCAGCACCCGAAGATTTTCAACAAGCTCTATGTGAACATGGTCAAAGCCGGTGAGCTAGGTGGTGTTCT
>VFJU01000153.1 GCA_009885905.1 Verrucomicrobiota bacterium | reverse complement strand
GTGATCGCGATGTTGCGCTGAATTTCTAGATCGGTCGGATCAGGTGGCAATTTTTTCCAAAGTTCAAGATAAGGCTTTTCTGAGAACGCAAGTCCTCCAAAAAGGAGACTGGGCTGCCTTGCGGGCCATCCATCCCAAGCTTGGACATCGGGCTTGAGTGGCCATTTTGCCTTGTCAGCTAAATAAGGATACAAATAGCCAATGGCCTTTCGAATTCCACGCCCGTCGGGGAGTGAGAACGACCAGAGATCCTTGTTAGAAGTGGAAAGCACTTGGCACAGTATCGCCATGTTATCGAGTTGAAAAATGGAGTATCCATATGGCTTGGTACGGGCGAGCTCTAAAGGAAAGCTGCCATCCGCTGCCATTTGTTCTGGGACAAAGACCTCCGTGAACTGACGGCGACATTCATCCAAGCACTTTTCATTCCGCGTAAATCGTGCGAAAACTGCAGCCTGCGTCCAAAAAGCCACCGAGTGATTATTTTTCGCCGCGGCCTCGTCTTTGCCATTCTCACTGGTGAGCATCCAATCGAGGTATTCCGTAAACCAATTCTTCATTCCCTCCGCGACGTTCGGCGAAAATGCACTCGAATCTCTCATCGCTTCAATAGCGACCGGGATCTCAATGAGGTGGAGAGTGTCGATGATACCGATGCCACGGCCAGATGAAACACCGGGAACCGCTTGGGCATATTTCAAGTGCGGATTCATCCGTGTCGCAGAGTCTAGAAAGAAACCATCTAACAGTTCCGCGGCCTTCTTGGCATACTTGCCATGGTGAGTGATCTTGTAAGCCGCTCCTAACGCCGCAACAGAATCACCCAGTTGAAGCACCACCTCTCGGTGATGATTGAAATTTTCCGGATTGGTCTCACCGTCACGCTTCACATAAGGCAGACCACTCGAAGTTTTCGGGTTGGGCCACCAGTAGTCACCATTCGAGTAAAAATCGTTAGGACCACCCTCACTCAGCTTCGAGCGAAATTTCGTGATCGATAACGGGTTCAACTTAAGTGCCGCGTTAGCCACTTTCAACACTCTTACTCGGTCAATCGCAGCAACGCTGATTGTTGATCCGCTCGACGGACAAAGTAACAGCAATCGTTCTCCAGCAAGAGAACCCGCCTCAGACAACACGCGCTGATATTTCGAATCTTGATAGACCGATGCGGCTTTAAAGAGAACTGGAGAGAATCCATCAAACTCGAGTGGTTTAATCTGCTTGTATGGCCATTTTTTCGGTGATTTCCCTACGTAAGGAAGGAGAAAATCCACTGCTTTCTGGATTCCGCGTCCATCGGGACTTTGGTAATTCCAAAGGTCCACGCCGACAAATTCTCCGAGCGTCGCCAACTCGAACAACGCCTCAAGATTGAAGAACGAATAGCCAAGTGAGGTTTGACGCTCCAACTCTAACGGCTGACGGCCATCTGCTTCGATTTGTACATTGATACGCTTCGTTTTGGCGGCCTCAGCATATTGCATGGCAAGATCTTTACGACCCAGCAGCAATGCAAGCCGCATCACTTGCGTGTCGTAGAAGGTACCATGGTTGTTAGATGCCGCGGCTTCTTCGCGACCATTCTCACTCGTGAGCATCCAATCGAGGAACTTTGCCAACCACGCTTTCAGCGCCACATCGTCGCTTGAAGTCCAAGACTCCGAACCAGCAAGCAAGCCGGAAAAGTCTGCTGCATTGGATAGATTTCGTCCCTCGATGATGCCAGTTCCACGCCCGGTGGACTTACCAGAGACCGCTTGAGCAAAATTTAGATTCGGGTTCATCCGCGTCGCGGGATTCAAAAACCACGTGCGTAAAAACTTGGCGGCCTGTGCCGCGTAAATTTCTTTGCCCGTGTAATAATATGCCAAGCACAATGTCTCGACTGTGGCCGCCATCAGCCCATTTCGATTGTGATCATAAACGTCGCTGCGTGACTCAGGATTCACCTTGCCATCGTGACGAATGAAAGGAAGTCCATCCGCCGTGTTAGGATCTGGCCAAAAGTATGGGGCACTGGTCATGTAGTCGTGCTTATCTCCGCTGACAGGAGCCTTCGCCTTATCTGTCACCGTAGGCGGACTGACTTTCAAAGCTCTGTCCGCGTCTTTGATTAAGTTTTTCAATGCACGATTCAAAGACGGGTCACCCGCCAACAATCGAGTTTTGATTTCAGCCAAGTCGGCTGGTTTCACCGTGTAAAACTTAACGTCAGTGTTTCCAACACGATCGACCCCCTCCGCAGAACAAACGGTAGGAAGCGATGCGAGAAACAATATAGGGAGCAGGAGAAAAATCTTCATTTCGACTTTTTCAAATGGATGAATTCAGCGTCAATTCCGTCGGTGGAAACACTTGCCACCACCTTGGCGCCATCAATTTGAACACGGATCTGGGCACGGCCATTCGCCAACTGCACCATGCGTGAACCAGTCGCTGTGCCAAGGTTATCGAGCAACCGCCCGTTTCCAGTAAGACCAAATTTCACCAAGTTTGCGGCATCGAGACAAAGAACACCTTTGGCGTCATAAAGACGCGCTTCAATGGTCACGACTCCATCGGACCCAGCGATTTTTTTAATCCCGAGTTTAGCAGGAGCACCCCAGACAGCAGTCTGATATGTTAGTTGAACTTCATCAGTGAGTGATACCCCAGCATCTCTAACAACAGCACGCAACGAGTTACTGCCATCCTTGAATGGTACGCGCCAACTCAGTCCGGCGGCAGGGTATTGAGAAACATCGCGACGTTTGACCCCGACCGAAATATCATTAACGAACAACTCGACCTCTTTGCAGTTTGAATAAACCTTGACCTCCTTGTCTTCACCCGACTTGCCCCAACGAATTGGCCAAGTGTGACCATAGATGTGAACCATCGGCTTATCCGCCCAGTAACTCTGATAGACGTAGTAGCTTTCCTTGGGCGTGCCATCTCTTTCGACGACCCCCTTTTGGTTGACGTAAGGAACCGGGTTTTCCGGGCGAAGAGGGGTAGAGAAGTCCTTGAAAATCCACTGTGCCGCGCCGGTGAGATTTGGCATTTGTTCCATCTCCTTGAGATGCCAGTCGAACAGATTGACCATATAACTCTCCGACCAGTCGCCGTCTTTGGATGGGCGCTTTGGTCCACCGGTGGCTTTGTAGGCCTTGCCCACTTCAGCCGTCCCCTTGCCTGTTGCAATATCTGCGAGAAACTTCTCGGGATCTTCCGAGTGGCGTCCGGCATGACTGTCGCCGCCGTATTCAGCATGAAAAAAGTGGGGCGTGTCTTGGATCGCTTTTTCGGTGGATTTTCGATACTCGGTGTAGCGACCACTATACCAACCCGCCCAGATGCTCGGTGAGTAGACGTCGATGATGTCTTTGCAGAAATCACAGCGGCGGATGCTGGTCTTGCGCGACGGGTCGAGCTTGTGGGCCAACGTGTTGAGCTCCGTCATGAAGTCGCGGATGGCTTGCTTGTCGAATTTCTCGAAATCACCGGGCCAGTCGTTCTCGTTGCCCAATCCCCAGAGAATCACGGATGGATGGTTGTAATGCTGATCGATGAGGTTGCGGAGCATGTCGCGGGCTTGATTTCGGAAACGCTCGCCGCCAAGACCACCGCGGCACCAGGGGATTTCCTCCCAGACTAACAGTCCGAGTTCGTCGCAGAGATTCAGCACCAGCGGCGCTTGTTGATGGTGTCCAAGCCGGACGAAATTCGCCCCCATGTCCTTCATCGACTGAAAGGTGGCACGGACCACATCATCCGGCACGGCGGAGGCAGTGCCGGAGTGGTCTTCGTGGTAATGCGTGCCGCGCAGCAGCAGGCGCTCACCGTTGAGTTTGAACGGGCCGTTCTTCACCCACTCGACCGAGCGCACGCCGAAACGTTCGGTCACTTGCTGTTCGCCGTGCTTGGATTTCAGCGTGACCACGCAGCGGTAGAGCGCTGGCGTCTTCGGTGACCACAGTTCCGGCTTGGCGATCTCAAAGGCGTTGATTTCCTTGTCACCGGACCACGGCGCGAGCTTTTGGGAGACGCTGTGAATGACCTTTCCGGACGGGTCGGTGATTTCCAGTTTCAGCTCGGTTTCTTCGGTTAGAGAAGTCGGGTTGAACAAACGGGAGCGCACCTTGACGGACGCCTTGCCGTCGAGGGTCAGAACGGGCTCGATGTGGACTCGCTCCACCGAAATGGCTGGCACGTAGCTGAGTGTCACGTGCCGATAGATCCCGCCGTAGCGGTTGAAGTCGCTGAGATCGGACGGGATGGTCTCGGCATCGCGCGAGTTGTCACAGCGGACGGCGAAAGGAATCGCAGCCTTGTCTTCAAACTTCGCGACCGCATCGGTTAGATCCACCGACCATTCGTCGTAGCCGCCGACGTGGCCACCGACTTTATCCATTCCCACGAAAACTTCGGACCATTGTCCCGCGCCGTCGAAGTGGAGCAGGGTTCGGCCGTTAGGAAACGGGTTGGCCACCTTGATTTGTTTCCGATACCAGCCTGGCCCTTGATAGTAGCGGGTATCCGGATCGACCGCATCGCGGCCGTTGAAACTATGCGGCAGGGTGACCGGCTTCCAAGTGACATTGTCCGTGGCCGCGTCGCCGCGCCAGATTTCCCAAGTGCTGCCGAGCGAGCCTTGATGGTATTCCCAGCCATCGGCGAGACGCTGACTGGACTGGGCACTGGCAAGGTTGGCAAGGGCCGCGGATAGGCCAACAGCGGAGATTACTAAAGTCTTGGAGATCGAGAAGAGGTTCATGCTTGAGAAACTGTTTAAGGAGCGACCGCCAGCTTTGCACCTTGCCAGCCTTTTTTCCATTGCTCCATCAGTTGGGCGATGAGGGCGGCATTTGCCGGGTCGTTGGCGATGTTCGTATTTTCCTGCGGGTCGGTTTGCTCATCGTAGAGTTCGATGGCATCGACTTTCGAGTGATCCTTGGAATCGACCCAGACGGTGAAACGATGGCGGTCGGTGCGCATCGAATAGCCCATCAATTCATCACGCGGATATTGGCTGAATGCGGCGGGCTTCCATGGGCGCTTGGGTTCGTCAAGCAGGGGCTTGAAACTGGTACCTTCCAGATGGGCTGGCAGTTTCAGACCAGCCAAATCGGCGAGCGATGGATAGATATCCACAAACTCCACCAACGCGTCGGTGGTAATCCCGGGAGTTTTCATGCCTGGCGCGGAAAGGATCAGCGGCGCGTTGGTGTCGTTCTCGGTGTTGCTGTGCTTGGCCCAGCCGCTGTGTTCGCCTAGTTTCCAGCCATGGTCACCCCACAGGATGACGATGGTGTTTTCGCGGAGTCCGAGGAGGTCGAGCTCGTCGAGCAACTTACCGACTTGCGCATCCATGTAGCTGATGGCGGCGTAGTAGCCGTGCTTGAGTTGGCGGGCGAGGTCATCGGGAATCGTCTCAACAGGAATGCCGTAATAGCTCCTTACTTCATTAGCGTAGTTCCGAATCGCGTATTTTGGAGCGTCTTTTGGATAGAAATTGTTCGGTGCGAGTTTGATCGTGGCCGGATCATAGAGGTCCCAGTATTTTTTCGGCGAAACAAACGGGAGATGCGGTTTGATGAATCCCACCGCGAGGAAAAACGGTTGATCTTTTTGACTCATGTCACGCAACGTGGTCACCGCAAGCTCGGCGACTTTTCCGTCTTGGAAGGTGTTGTCCGGCACGTCCGCCGCCTCAAATGCCGGGCCGCGAGAGTTGTATTTGCTGGAAGGAAGCCCTTCGGGTGTTATGCCGTCGGTCGGCTTCTTCTTCTTCTTCGGTTTTGAATTTCCGTCGCCAACTGCCGCATTTTCGTACTGTCGCTGATCAAGTTTGACGTTCTCCGGCAGGGCATACTTGGCCGCATCGGGCGTTTTTACGGGTATCGACCAGGTGGGATCGTCGCTGAGGCTGCCATGATAGATTTTCCCCATACCTTGGACAAAATAGCCATTTTCCTTGAAATACTGACCGAGCGTGACGACATCCGGCGTGTTCTTGCGGAAATGAGTGACCAGATCCCACACCTTCGTCGTGTCCGGGCGGGTGCCGGTCATCAGACTGCTGCGCGACGGAGAGCAGACCGCTTGCTGGCAATAGGCGCGCTTGAAAACGATGCCCGC
>VFJU01000533.1 GCA_009885905.1 Verrucomicrobiota bacterium | reverse complement strand
TTCTCAGGGAAATCGAAAAAGTCATTAAAATGGCAGTTCCTCGCTGGGACGACCACGCGTGGCACGACGAGGGATTAGCCGACCGCCATCTGAGGATGAGAACTGGCGGGGGCATGGTCCAAGGTGGTGGAAACCGAGGGCGCCAAGGTGGCGGTGGCAACCGTGGTGGCGGTAAAAATAGTGGAAAACGCGCCAGCAACGGCGGCATCGACTACAGCAATGCCACGCGTGGAAATAATCGCCGCCGCCCAGCTTCACGTTAAAATTTCGCAAGCATCACTAGACAGTGATCCTAAAATAACCGTTACCGCATGACTGCGTGCCATTTCTTATATGGTAGCATTTTATAACGGCAATTTAGTTACACTTTTACCGCTACTCGAGGGGGTGTCCTACTACCCATTTAGATTCCGTATTACATATATTGTAACAAGTTGAATAAGTCTGCTTATCCAGCTTTCCAAGCTGGATATTCCTTTCCATTAGGATAGCGTCGATCGATTATGAATCGCATTCAAAATGGTGTTGCCGAGTTAATGTCCGATGAAATAGGACGAAATGGTAAATCGCGGCGTCCTATTTACCGAATTTACGAAATCCATGCTGCGATCCGTGAAGGTCGTTACCCAAATTGCTCGAATTTGGCGACTCAGCTGAGCGTGCAGAGAAAAACCATCCAACGTGACATCACGTTCATGCGAGATGAGCTCAAGCTTCCCATCGAGTACGACGAAGCATTGCACGGTTATTATTACGTCTCGGATGTCTCGGACTTCCCAGTGTTTCAGACAAGTGCTGAGGAGCTTGCCGGGCTTTTTTTGGCGCGGACCGCGCTAGAATCGATCCGTGGGACTCCATTGGCCGATGTCATGCAGCAAGCATTCGCCAAAATTACCCGTGGCATGCTTGGACAGGTTCAATTTAGTTGGAGCGACCTCGACGAAGCCTTTTCTCGCAAAATCACAGAGACACCCGGGCGCGACATCAAACTATTTGGTGAAATCGCTGATGCTGTTCTAAATAAACTTGTTACAACATTTTTTTATCGAAAACTGGAAGCGACCAAAGCCGAGTCTCGCCGTGTACACCCTCTGCATCTCGGCGAGGTCGACGGCGCATGGTACCTGATCGCACATGATTTGGAACGCGGCGCACTCAGGACATTCGCCCTGCCGAGAATAACACGACTGAAAGTTACGTCACAAAAATTTGTTCGACCTGAGGGATTTGACGGAAACGATCACTTAAAGCAGTCGTTTGGCATTTGGAGCGTTGCGGGTGATTATTCACGACAAATCGTGCGAGTAGAGCTTAAGAATTATGCAGCAAGACTGGCACAAGAACGCCGCTGGCATCCGACACAAGAGATTTTCGTACTCAACGCGAAGAGTACGCGGGTCGAAATTCGCTTCGAAATTGGTCGTCTAGAGGAGGTCTTGCGTTGGGTTCTTAGCTTCGGTAGCCATGCAAAAGTGATTGCGCCGACTGAATTGGCAAGAATGGTGCAAACTGAAATCGAGGCGATGCGGCAGCCTTAAAAACTATCAGACTCCCGCAAAATCCGATCTGAAATCAAAAAAAATATAACACCGCACGGGTGGAATATAATTTAGGACCATCGACAAATCCCGATCCATCATTATCATCAT
>VFJU01000066.1 GCA_009885905.1 Verrucomicrobiota bacterium | reverse complement strand
CGGGCACCGATGTGATTCTTTGGAAGCCATGGAATTTAGACACTGCCGCACCAGGAATCACTAATTTCTGGAAAGTTGGAGGTTTCTCCTTCGATCTGACTAGCTCGACACGTTTCTACGACTCCTCGGGTCAGGGTTTCCTCCAGGCCAGCGGTTACGGAATGATCAAGAAAGTTGGGTTCGAGGCTACCGAAGGAACATGGCAGTTTTCTTCTCAAGCTCCGGGTGCTGGAAACTTATTCACCTTCTCCGCCAGCGGTGCTGCTGTTCCTGATGGTGGTGCTACCGTGGCATTGCTAGGCGTTTCCCTACTTGGTCTACACGGCCTCCGCCGCAAGTTCAGCAAGCGCTGAGCTAGCTGGATGCCTGGATGATTCTGATAAAGAACTCCTTAAACCTAAACCGTCCAAGGTCATGCCTTGGGCGGTTTTTTTGCGTTGGGAAGGATCGGCCGATGCCAGAGGCTAATCACGGTCTCGAGCAGCATTCGTAGGCGGTTATTTTTGCACCAAACTAATTCTCGCCAGTGGGATCGAAAGCAGATAGATCCATCACCATACACTCTTCAATATGAAATTTGCTGCCCCACATATTTTTCGCTTCGCCACGGTCATTATTTTCATCTTTACGCTTCCCAGTTGCTCCAAGGAAGCCAAGACCGAGCGCTCGTTGGATGCGGCAATGAAGCACTTTGAAAAAGGTGACTACGCGGCCGCCGAAATCGAATTGAAAAACGCCATGAACACCGACCCGGCAAATCCGGCGGCGCTTAAGCAAATCGGAATCATTCGCGAGGCACAGGGAGCAACCTTCGAGGCCGTTCAAATCCTGATGCACGTCAAGGACAAGCTGCCAAAGGACGATCAAGTCAGAGTACTCCTTGCGAAGTCGTTTTTGCGATTCGGTTTTGTGGCCGATTGCCGCAAAGAGCTTTTCGAGGTGCTAGACCGTTCACCGTCGAACGGTGAGGCCTTGCTGCTGTTGGCCGAGTCCTCTGTCACGCCAGAGGCGATGGCGGAGTTTGATGCGCGTCTGAAGAAATCGGGCAAAAAAACCAACTCCACTCGACTCGCAAGTGCATTGGTCGATCTGCGACGCGGCTCGATGGAAGAAGGCTCTGCCATCATCGAAGAGGTTTTGATGACCGAGCCAATGTCAGCGAGGGCCCACGCATTGAAAGCCTCCATTCTCAATTCGAAGAAATTACCAAAAGACGCAGTTGCTGAAATGAAAATCGCTGCTGAGGCAAGCGGGGCTCGCTCGAATGAGTCTATTTTGTATGCTCAAATGTTGATGAGCAATGATCAACGCGACGAGGCGGTCGCGGGTCTCGAGAAAATCACAGTCGTCACTCCAGATTTTTTACCTGCTTGGGCGATGCTCGGCAAGATCGCTTACAGCGAAAAGAAGGACGAAGAAGCCACAAAATATTTTACCACCGCTCTCGCCAAGAACCCAATGGATTTGTCTACCACCTTGATGCAAGCCGACGTTTTCGTGCGGGGAAAACAGGTGGAAAAAGCCGTGCAGTTGCTCGAGAAGATTTCAACGGCTTTGCCCACCGACCCTCAACTCAATTTTGCTCTAGCGAAATCATATTTATCCTCAGATAAGCTGGTCAAAGCCGCGGCGGCGTTGGACCGAGTTCTTGCTGTGGCTCCTGATCTAGCCGAACCGGCACGGATTCGTGCGCAGATTCACTTGCAGGAAGGAAATGCCGCCGACGCTATATTTTTGTTAGAAAAGATCCGTAAAGCGACTCCTGACGATTCCGCGAGTAACGAAGTTCTCGTTTTAGCTTACCGCAAGGCTGGTCGGAATGAAGATGCGATCGCTCTGCTTCGCGAAAACGCCGATAACGAGGAAAAGAGTCCTGCAAGCCGCGTTGCGCTTGGACAGATTCTGGGCTCTCAGGGTAAGTTCGATGAGGCACGCTTAACCTTTGAAGGGGCAGTTGAAACGTTTCCTAACAGTCTAGAAGCTGTTTCTAATCTTGCCGCGCTCGATCTACGACAGGGCAAGAACGATGCCGCGTTGAAGCGGTTCCAAGGGTTTATCGACACACACCCTGACTCGGCGGATGCATATACGCTAAAGGCAATGGTCGCGCTGGGAATGAAAATGAGCGACGTGGCGGAGCAGTCGCTAAATAAGTCCATCGAGCTAAAGGCGGACAACGCGCGAGCCTACAGTCTCTTGCTACAAATGAAAAATGGCCCTGGTCAAGAAGCCGAAGCATTGGAGATCATTGAAAATTTTCTTAAAGTATTTCCTAATGATTCAATGGTGCTACTGCAACGTGGCACCCTGTTCGAGCAACTGGGTCGCAACGAGGAAGCACGAGACACCTATACATCCTTGATTGCAGCAAAGCCTGAATTTGCCCCAGCTTATAATAATTTAGCCACCCTCGAGGTGGAAGCATTCAATAACCTAGAATCCGCAGCGATTCATGCCCGTAAAGCTAGGGCACTCGACAAGACGCAACCCGCGATCGCTGACACCCTTGGCTGGATCGAGTGGCAGCTTGGAAACTATCAGGCAGCCTTACCGTTGCTCATTGAAGCCGCAGAAAAGATTACTAACAACCCAGAGGTTTTCTATCATCTCGGAATGGGCTATTACTCAATGGGTCAGGCACCTGAAGCGACCGCGAATCTAACAAAATCAATTGCATTCGGCACGGACTTTCTCGGGAAGGCGGACGCACAAAAATCCTTGGGGCTTCTCTCAGCAGCAGAAAAGACAACGGTGGCCGACATTGAAAGTTTGCAGAAAAAGGTCGCGGAGAATCCAAAAGATGTAATTTCACATCTACGACTAGCAGAACTGTTGGCTAACAACGGCAAGCTTGAGGAAGCACTCTCGGCTTATCAGGGAATTTATGCGACCAACCCCGCGATTGTCGCCGCGTTGGTTGGACAAGCCCGTCTTTATGGTGGTCCTTTGAAATCCCCCGAAAAAGCGCTTCAGATAGCGACGCAAGCACGAGAAATTTCACCAAGTGATACCAAGGTCTTGGCCACGCTTGGACTCGCCAAGTTAGAGATGGGTGGATACGACGAGGCATACGGATTGCTCAAAGATGCCTCGGCGAAACTTGAAAATGATTCTGCAATTCTCTACGACTATGCTCGTGCGGCGTATAGCTTGGGACGTATTCAGGAAGCTCGAATCGCAATGGCTCGCGTCGCCGAGTGCGACCAAGCTATCGCAGAAGATGCAAAATTGTTTCTTCTCATGAACGATGCCGATGCGGCAACTCAAGCGGGAATCGATGCCACCGTGGCGCAAGTGCTAAACAAGAATCCTAAAAATGTTTCTGCGCTGATGCTCCGTGGTTTATTGGAGACGTCCGCAGGAAAAAATCCCGAAGCGACGTATCTCGAGGTGTTGAATCTGCACCCGCGCTTTGATCCGGCCCGAGTCAGACTTGCGGCGATATACTTGGCGGATAGTGCGAAGATAGATGAAGCTTTGGTGCTGGCTCGCAAGGCTCGCTCAAGTATGCCTGACGATCCGGAACTCACGCGAGTGTTAGCAGTCGCAAACTACCACAAGAAAGACTTCAAATACGCAGCTCAGCTGTTTATGGAGCTCGCAAACAAACGACCACTAGTCGCTAACGAACTTTTGATGCTCGGCGTATCACAATTCAATTCGAAGCAGCCTGAGAATGCGAAACAGACGCTCGATCAAGCTGTGGCGGCAGGGCTCGCTGGTGAAGAACTGGTGCAAGCAAAAGAAATGATCGAAAAACTCGTGGTACCCGCCGAAAAGAATTAGCAGAGGGATTAATATTCACGAAAGTCGCCAAATTGGGAAATAACGCCAGAGGCTAACGCCGCTTAAAATAGTCAAAAAGTAGATGCTCCCTACGTGTTCGCGTAGGTTCTCAAGTATCGAGATTTCATCTATTATTTTTGAGTGAAAGCAATTATTCTAGCAGGCGGATTCGGGACTCGTATCAGCGAAGAAAGCTCTACCAAGCCAAAGCCACTGATTGAGGTCGGTCACAGACCGATTTTATGGCATATCATGAGTATTTACAGTTACCATGGAATCAATGACTTCGTCATCTGCCTCGGTAAGAATGGACATCTCATTAAAGAATACTTTGCGGACTATATTCTGAGCAAATCGGATGTTCACTTTGACATGAAAACGAACAAGGTTGAATTTCTCAATCCTAAAGTTGAACCCTGGTCAGTTACTTTGGTAGATACCGGTGAGCAGAGCATGACCGGCGGCAGGCTCAAGCGAGTTAGACAGTACATTGGCGATGAGACATTTTGCATGACATATGGCGATGGGGTTGGAGATGTGGATATTCCATTGAGCATTGAAACCCACATCAAAAACAAAGCACTCTGCACTCTAACTGCAGTACAGCCACCGGGCCGATTTGGTGCGTTTTTGCTTTCTGGTAACAATCCAATGGTTTCGCATTTCCACGAGAAGCCTCTGGGAGATGGAGCTTGGATCAACGGAGGCTTTTTTGTTATGGAACCTGAGGTATTTGATTACATTGATGGGGATGATACAACTTGGGAAAACGAACCCATGCAAAGATTAGCAAACGAGGGCAAACTTTGTGCATTTATACACGAGGGATTCTGGCAGAACATGGACACGCTCCGAGACAGGATGTTGCTGGAAGAACTCTGGCGTGATGGAGATGCTCCTTGGGCAATTTGGAATCAAAATTTTTCAAAATTAAAATCTGAAGATCGTTCGCCTTTGAGTCTAGTGATCTAACATTATTAGCAATAATTGGATGATTATAATCGACCGTGAATTGAATCTACGCGAAGCCTCCGGGCGATTGATTCGTGTCGGAATGGCTGGTGCTGGTTTTATGGGACGGGGAATCGTCAACCAACTTGCAAACCATGTACCAGGAATGCGAATGGCGGGAATTTTTAGTCGTGATCCACAACAAGGCTATCAGGCCTGCATGGATGCCGGAATGATCGATGCAGAGATCGTGGTTGACCTTGATAGCCTTGAATCCGTGATCGCTCGAGGTGGATGCGCTATCACCTCGGATGCTACTCTACTTTGCCAGTCACAACACATCGATGTGCTCATCGATGCAACCGGTGCAGTGGAATTCGGTGCGCAATTCGCCAGCGAGGCGATTCGAAATCATAAGGACCTCGTCTTGATGAATGCCGAGTTGGATGGAACTGTGGGACCTATTTTGAAAGTGCATGCTGATCGTGCTGGTGTCATTCTAACTGGTTGTGATGGCGATCAGCCTGGGGTGCAGTTGAATTTATTACGGTTTGTTAAAAGCTTGGGATTGATTCCGCTTGTCTGCGGAAATATCAAGGGACTACAGGACCGTTATCGGAACCCAACCACACAAGCCGGATTTGCAAAACAGTGGGGGCAGTCAGTTCATATGGTGACGAGCTTTGCGGATGGCACGAAAATTTCATTCGAGCAGGCAATCGTCGCCAACGCGACAGGTATGTGTGTGGCGAAACGGGGGATGATCGGTCACGTACATGCTGGACACATCGACGAGTTGACCACGAGGTTTGATGTGGAAGAATTGAAAGCCTGCGGAGGCATTGTGGAATACGTGGTGGGCTCGGTCCCTAGCCCAGGTGTTTTTGTATTTGCCGCCGCTAGCGATGAACGGCAATTGATTTACCTAGATTATGGCAAACTTGGAAAAGGCCCCTTGTATAGTTTTTATGTTCCCTATCACCTAACTATTTTTGAGGTGCCATTATCTGCGGCACGGGTAGTTTTGTTTCGCGATACAGTCATCGCACCAACTTCAGGCCCGAAGGTGGATGTGGTGACGTTAGCCAAGACGAATCTAAAAGCTGGTGATATTCTTGATGGCCTTGGTGGGTATTGCACCTACGGAATGTGCGAGAATAGCGAACTTACCATCGGGCAGAAGTTGCTTCCGATCGGTCTTGCTGAGGGTTGTTGCTTAAAAAGGGACATCGAGAAAGATCAGGCGATAACATACGCTGATGTTGAAATTCCGTGTGGTCGTTTGATCGATAAGCTTCGCACAGAACAAGACCTTCATTTTTTTGGTGATCGCACATGAAAAATAATTCAGACATTTCGGATATTTGTGAAATGTGTCTGGAGCACACAGGAGAACAAGTTGTTGCCAATGATCTAGCAAACATTTGTTGCCAGCTAGAAAGTGAGTTCACTACGATGCAGGGTAAAATGCTTTTCATAAGCGGGGGTGCTGGTTTTTTAGGATTTTATTTGGTGCAATCTGTGCTGCATTGGAACGGGACCCATTCCGATGCTTTACCAATTCGACTTGTTGTTAGTGATAATTATATTCGAGGCGTACCAAATTGGCTGAACGAGCTTGGGCATGATCCATCGCTGACAATTTTGCGGCATGATATCACTTCCCCGCTGCCTGTTGACCTTGAACCATTCGATTACGTGATTCATGCAGCTTCGATTGCGTCGCCAATGTATTATCGGCGCTACCCTATCGAAACAATGGACGCGAATGTAAATGGCTTAAGAATTCTGCTAGATCACTGTCGCTTACAGCGGGCTGCAAATCACCCTATTTCTGGTTTTCTTTTCTTTTCCACGAGTGAGATTTACGGCGATCCACCAAGTGACCAAATTCCGACCCCGGAAACGTATCGTGGAAGCGTTTCGTGTACCGGTCCGCGTGCGTGTTACGATGAATCCAAGAGATTTGGAGAGACGCTTTGTGTGAATTTTTCTCAACAGTATTCGATGCCGATTGTCACTGCCCGTCCCTTCAATAATTATGGACCGGGATTAAAAATTAGCGATCGTCGAGTGATTCCGGATTTTGCACGCGATATATTTGCTGGTAAGGACCTTGTTCTGCTTTCAGACGGCAGTCCAACTAGAACATTCTGTTATGTTACCGACGCGATAGTTGGATATTACAAAACTCTTGTTCGAGGACGCGCTGGTGAGGCCTACAATATTGGCAGTGAAACGCCGGAAATTTCGGTGCTGACACTTGCTGAACTGTTAGCTGAGAACGCTCGCGTTCTCTTCGGATATTCGGGCAAGGTTGTGCGCAACATCAGCGGTGATCAGGATTACTTGACAGATAATCCTCAACGAAGGTGTCCGGAGATCACTAAGGCAAGAGAGGAACTGGATTTTGAACCAAAAATGTCGCTCAATGATGGTCTGCGCCGAACTTTGATTTGGTACCGTTCTAACCAACAAGCCGAAGACGCCTAATGAAAATTTCAATTATAGGAACCGGGTACGTCGGTCTCGTTTCCGGTATTTGTTTAGCGGAATTGGGTCACGACGTGGTGTGCGTGGATATTGATCAGAAAAAGGTCGATCAGATCAACGCGGGACATGCTCCGATCCACGAGGTTGGGCTTGATGAATTGCTATTACGGCTCCGCGGGGTTAATTTCCGCGCGACAACGGATCTTCATGAAGCGGTGCTTCATTCAGAAATTTCAATCATTGCTGTCGGAACACCCTTTGATGGTGATGAAATCGATCTTGAGCCTATCCGTATTGCAACTCGTCAAATCGGCAGTGTATTAAAAGACAAGTCAACCTATCATGTCGTGGTTGTAAAAAGCACGGTGGTTCCAGGAACAACCTGTGAAGTAGTGTTGCCATTGTTAGAAAAATTTTCAGGTAAAAAAGCGATGCGTGACTTCGGTGTTGGAATGAATCCTGAGTTTTTGCGCGAGGGTGAAGCGGTGAAGGATTTTATGAATCCGGATCGAATTGTTTTGGGCGGCATCGATGAGCGATCGCTCCGAGTGATGGAAGAAATCTACCGCCCGTTTGCAACGGTTGATCAGATTCAGACAAATCCAAACACGGCAGAAATGATTAAATACACAGCCAATTCGCTTCTTGCCACGATGATTTCATTTTCGAATGAAATAGGTAACCTTTGCGCGGTGATTTCGAATGTCGACGTGATAGAAGTGATGCGCGGGGTTCATCTCGACAAGCGACTAAGTCCAATCCTAACGGATGGCACGCGTATTGTTCCATCGATTACTAGTTATATTCAGGCTGGGTGTGGGTTTGGTGGCAGTTGTTTTCCGAAAGACGTTAAAGCATTGATCGCTCATGGCCAAAAACTTGGGAGAGAGATGCGACTGCTTGATGCCGTTGTCAAAGTCAATGATGGCCAACCGAAAGTTGTTTTAGGGCTGCTAGAGTCGCGTTTCAGTGATTTTGAAAATTTAAATGTAACGGTGTTAGGTGTTGCATTTAAGCCAGGTACAGATGACATCCGTGAGTCCCCTGCATTAGGAATTATTCGTGAATTATTGGGTAAGAACGCCAGAGTAAAAGTTTTTGATCCCGTGGCACACGCGGCCACGGAGAAATTTTTCGGTGCCGGGGTCTTGAACTACGCAGATTCCTTGCAGGATGCGGTCGATGGGTCACAGGCATTGATACTATTAACGTACTGGCCAGAGTTCGAGTGCTTACCCGAGATGATTGGCCGTCAAGTGATTCCTCCTGTTCTAATTGATGGACGTCGTGCGATTGATAAAAAGAGTGTTCCCAAATACGAGGGTGTAGGACTGTTAAATAGCATTCGGACACAATGAAATTTCATCAAACGACGATCTTTGGCGCGTATCTTGTCGAAATGAATCGTGTCGAGGATACTCGTGGTTTTTTTG
>VFJU01000260.1 GCA_009885905.1 Verrucomicrobiota bacterium | reverse complement strand
TCTTCTCCGTTGAAAATTCCGATTTTAGCTCTCATACCTCTTAGCCAATAATGTTGAAACTTTTCTTCAAAGCCCGCCAATGCTTCGTTCGCGAGATCGACGGCTTTCCCTTGGTCCTCCGCGAATAATGGCAACATCGCCTCGGCAAGTCGGGCAAGATTCCAGCGGGCAATCGCCGCCTGATTGCCATACGCGTAGCGTCCTTGACGATCGATCGAACTGAACACGGTGTCCGGATCATAGTCATCCATGAACGCGCAGGGCCCGTAGTCGATGGTCTCGCCGGAAAGCGCCATATTATCCGTGTTCATCACGCCGTGGATGAAGCCGACGTGCATCCACTTGGCAATTAACTCGGTTTGGCGGTCAATCACGCTTTGAAAAAACTCAAAATGGCTCGAGTCTCCATCCGCGATGTCTGGGTAATGCCGCTTGCGAGTGTGGTCAGCCAAGGCTCTCAGAGCTGCTAGATCTTCATGAGCTGCAGCGTGCTGGAAGGTGCCCACGCGGATGTGACTGGCAGCGATTCGCGTCAATACTGCTCCTGTTAGAATCTCGGCGCGGACCACTTCTTCGCCCGTAGTGGCCACCGCGAGACTGCGGGTGGTGGGGATGCCTAGAGCGTGCATCGCTTCACTGATGATATACTCGCGCAGCATCGGACCCAGCGCCGCGCGACCGTCTCCGCCTCGTGAGTAAGGAGTTCTGCCGGGCCCCTTTAACTGAACGTCGAAGCGGCTTCCATCAGGACAGATTTGCTCACCGAGCAAAATGGCTCGACCGTCGCCAAGACTCGTGAAGTGGCCGAATTGATGCCCGGCATAGGCTTGAGCGATCGGTAAAGCGCCTTCCGGAATTTCATTACCCGCGAAGATTTCGGCGTTTTCCTCTAAAGAAAGATCCAGTCCTAACAATTTTGCGAGAGGCTGATTGAAAATAACAACACGCGGTTCACGCACTGGCATCGGTAGAGTCCGAGTGAAAAACAATTCCGGCAAGCGAGCGTAGGAGTGATCCATGTGCCAGCCTGCTTTCGATGAATCTCTATCAATACATGAACCCATAGCCGACCCTAAGTGCAAGACAGGCGAACTCAAGCTGGATCATCCATCAACGCCGCCGGCGAACCAGTGCAAGACTACCCAGCGCCCCGACTAGCAGCAGAGCCGAGGGCTCGGGAATAACTTCGAAGGTG
>VFJU01000194.1 GCA_009885905.1 Verrucomicrobiota bacterium | reverse complement strand
GCACATGATGTTCTGCGCAAAGAGTCGTTAGCGTTTGAACTACGCCCAATCGTCGAATCTGCATTGCAAATTCAGGACGACCGCCGCAGTGCGGGTCAGCCGGATGCGGAAATGCCCAAGCACGATGGAAGAGTTAAGATGATCGGTATTTCCCGAGCGCTCCAGGAAGTCTTCAAGCTCGTTGGACGGGTCGCTCGCTCTGATGCTCCTGTTTTGATCGCCGGTGAAAGCGGAACCGGCAAGGAACTCGTCGCCAAGGCCGTGCACGAATACAGCCCACGCCGTCAGAAGGAAATGATCACTATCAACTGCGGTGCCATTCCAGAAAACCTTCTGGAGAGCGAACTCTTCGGACATGAAAAAGGCTCGTTCACGGGTGCCATCGCTCGTCGTGCTGGCCGCTTCGAACAAGCGGATGGCGGAACGCTTTTTCTCGACGAGATCGGCGATATGCCGCTCTCGATTCAAGTCAAATTGTTGCGGGTGCTTCAAGATGGTTCATTTTCTCGTGTAGGATCTAACGAAACACTAACCACTGATGTACGAATCGTGGCAGCGACGCACAAAAATCTTGTTGAGGAAGTCGCGGGTGGACGCTTTCGCGAGGATCTTTATTACCGACTCAATGTCGTAGAAATCAAAATACCTGCTCTCAGAGAACGGATGGAAGACATTCCGCTTCTAGCAGAATATTTTCTCCAGCGGATCACTCGCAAAAATGGCATGGCACGTATCCGTATTTCAGCGGAAGCGATCACAACATTACAAACACATCACTGGCCAGGGAATGTCCGCGAGTTAGAAAATACGATTGCTCGCGCCTGTGCGCTGGCCACCTCTCAGATTCTTCTTCCTGCCGACATCCCGCTGGCCTCTTCACCGCGTAAATCCCCCGCCGGATTTGCTGCTGCCATCGACCAAGTGATCAACGACGCACCAAGCGGAACCGACCTCATCGCTTGGTTGAGTTCTGAAATCGCAGGTCGGGTGCTCGATCGCGCGGGCGGAGACCTCAAGGAGGCATCTGTCGCGCTCAATATTCCTCTCGCTGAGCTTCGGAAATTGTTAGCGCAAAAGTCGTAACAAACTCGGATCTTCTCGGGTCTCACGGATCGTTCTTCCACGAATAGACGCGACCGGAGAAGAATTTCCCCGCGTAGATCGATGAAGTTTCAGATTTTAAGCGATCCATGCTGGCAATAGAAGATTTCTCCTTTTAGATTCATGCATCCGATGAAGTTGTGGCCTATTTTCTTCCTCATCCCGCAAGCCCTGCCGTCCGCCGTGGCCGGACTTCCGACGAACTTTGTCTCGCCTTTGGGTGATGCGGCTCTTGCTGATGGGTTGTGGGAAGTGGCCGAATTGCACTACCAACAAAAGCTCGCCGATGCATCGCTCACGCCCGAAGCGAAGGCGCAAATAGCCATCCGATTGGCGGAGTCCCTCATCCATCAGGGTAATTCGGCGGACGCTCTGGAGTTACTCAACCAATCGTTCGTTGCAAAAAACTCGGAAACTCCGTTCTGGAAAGCTCAAGCACTGGCAGGTCAAAACCGATTTTCAGAGGCGATTGAAATTTTATCAACCGTGATATCTGACCCAAAGTCACCTCACCGCGTGGAGTCCGGATTGACCATGGCTAGCCTCTCGCTCTCGCTAGGTAAAACCGATGTGGCACTTGATACACTCGGAAAACTTTTGCCTGAATCTGATGCCACCACTGCCGCAGAAGTTCAACTGAACCTGGTAGAAATCCTGCTAGACCTCAAGCGGATCGCAGAAGCTCGTCAAGCGATGCCCGCTGAAAAAAACGTTACTGAAAAAAATCGTGCTCGTGCCGAATTTCTCAACGCACAATTACTCCTTAACGAAGGTCAATTCGTTAAAGCGGAAATTGCATTTCAAGCGCTCGTCAATCACCCACAAGGTCAATCGAATCGTCTCTATCATTCGTCTGTCATCGGCCTAGCTGACGCACTCCAATCTCAAGGAAATAATGAAGTCGCGATCAGTTCGTTACTAACATTTTTGCAAGGTAACCCAGAATCGAGACAGCTTTCCTCAATTTTCCAAAGAATCCTTCGATGGATGCCAGAAAAACCGACGCCCACGGATCCCACCCTTGACCAACTCGCCCAATGGATCACTCCGTCAACATTACCAGCGATAGGACCCATCGCAAATGGCGCTGATGCGGTCTCCGCTTGGCCAATCTATTCTAATTCTAACACGCAGTCTGATCTACTCGCGCAATCGCTTTTCACTCGTGCTTGCGGTCTAAGCCGCATCGACACACCAAGTGCCAAGGCTGAAGCGACACTCTTGCTTCATCGACTGCGAATCGAATACCCAGATCACGAACTCACTCAGCGTGCTCTCTATCAGCAAGCTCGCTGGAATTTAGATTCAGGCAACAGCGACGCAGCCTTCGCGGTTCTCGACACGCTTCGAGATGCTGAAAACCAGCCAATTTTAAAAGGTAAGTCCGCATTTCTAAAAGCACGCGCTGTTTACTTACAGGGCGATCCTCAGCAAGCCATCGATCTCTTCAACGAGGCCGCACTCAACTTAACGGGTAGTGAAGCCCGTACTGCAATCCGCCAAGCCGCGATTGCTCGCCTCCGCAGTGGCGATGTCAAAGGAATCACTCTCGTTCGCCAACAGGGCGCACCTCCAGACAAAGAACTCGAAGCAGATCTTGAGTTAGAAAAAGCACTTTCAACCACGCCACCAGATGCCGCGCGGATAGCGATAGTAGATTTCCTAACTCGCTTCCCAGAGCACCCTCGAGTTGCCGAAGCCCACCTCATGGCTGCTGAATCGGCATTGGCGGTTTCCCCGCCAGATATTCTGTTCGCTCGTGAACAACTGGGCGCTTTGACGGGTAATTCCTCACCAGATCTCGCACCTCGAATCGCCCTTGCGAATCTCCATCTCGCAGATATTTCTAACAATTCAGAATCTGCAATCGCTGCGGCGCAATCAATCATTGATACCTATCCAACCGACCCAGTAGCTTCTGAGGCTGCGTTTACGCTCGGTCGGAACCTCTTCCAGGCTGGTAGTTATACCCCAGCTCGGTTAGTTCTCGAAAAGCTCGCTGCGTCGGACAGCAATCCAAACCGTGCTCAAGTGGCTTGGTTACTGGCAGCGCGCGCGGCGGCACTCGGTGGAACTTCTCAATCCAAAGAGGAAGCATTGAT
>VFJU01000191.1 GCA_009885905.1 Verrucomicrobiota bacterium | reverse complement strand
CATGTCGGGCAATTGGACATATTGAGGTTAAACTTCTCAGTTACGGATTTGGCATCGGGGCTCACCTTGATCTGGAGGACTACCGGAAGACTCTTGCCTTCGGCGACGACTTTGTCAGAGACAAGTTTGTCGCCGTCCTTGGTGAAGGCGAGTTTCGTTGGTGCCGAGCGGTCGCCCATGGTGACAGTGACCACTTGGGCGGCGGGGGCGATGACCTTGCCCGCATCGTCGAGGAAACGGACTTCCACTTTCTTGTCGGTGGTGACGAGGAACTCGGCATTTGGCGTGACAATGTCAATGATGCGGCCACCGTTAGGGGCTTTGATTTTCTCCGCAGCAGTGGCGAAGGTGAGGCTGGCGATGATGGTGGCGATGGTTGCTATTTTAGTTTTCATAACGTTTGTTTGGTCAGTGTGAGTTGTTGTTTTATTCAAGGAGAATGAAGATAAAGAGCCGGATTCATCCGGCGCTCCGTTAGTGAGAGGCGGAGGATTCTAATTCGATGGATTTCGCTGCGGCCTTGCGACCTATCAGCCAGAACATCGCTGGGGTGATGGCCATATCGAGCAAGGTGGAGGAGATCAATCCGCCGACGATGACGACGGCGACGGGATGGAGGATTTCTTTTCCGGGTTGGTCCCCCGCGAGCACGAAGGGGATCAGTGCGATGCCCGCGGAAAGCGCCGTCATCATGACGGGTACGAAGCGCTCTAACGTACCGCGGATCACCATCTTCTTGGTGAAATTCTCGCCCTCGTGCTGCATGAGGTGCAGGTAGTGGGAAATCATCATGATGCCGTTTCTCGCAGCCACGCCACCGACGGCGATGAAGCCGACGAGCGTGGCGATGCTGATGTTATTCAGCTTGAAATAGGTGAAAACCAGCCCGCCCATGATCGCGAGCGGGATGTTGATCAAAACCTGAAGCGCGAGCGACGCGCTCTTGAAATACCCATAAAGCATCATGAAGACCGCGATGAAGACGATGGATGAAAACAGGACGATGCGCTGGGTCGCTTCCTTCTGCGCCTGAAACTCGCCCTCGAAGGTGATGAAGTAGCCTTCAGGTAGTTTCACTTTCGCGGCCACCTGTTCCTGCAATTTTACGACGAGGTTCGATACATCCCTAACAGACGGCTTGATGGCGATGGCAAAACGGCGCTGGCTATTCTCGCGGAAGATTACGTTAGGCCCCTTCGCCTCGCGGACGTCGGCGATGAGGGAAAGCGGGACGTGTTGATTCTCCGACACCTGGATAGGGAGCTGGGCGATTTTATCCGGGGAGTCCCGCCATTCCAAAGGCAGGCGTGTGACCAGATTGATGGATTTCTGGCCATCGCGCAGCTCGGCGACTTCCTTGCCGCCGACAAGAGCGGAGAGTTCCTCGTTGAGCTTGCCGGGGGCGATGCCGTAGGCGGTCGCGCGGTCGCGGTTCGCCTCGATGCGGAGTTGGGGAATGGACGACTGCACATCAAGCTTGGCATCCTCGAAGCCGGGAATGGTCTTCGCGACGGTCTGGATTTCGACGCCGATTTCCCTCAGCTTCGCAAGATCTGGGCCGAAAACTTTCACCGCCACCGGAGCCGAAACTCCGCTGAGCATGTGGCCGATTCGATCTGCTAGCGGCCCGCCGACGACGGCGAACACACCGGGCACGGTGCGGACTTTCGCGGCGAGTTCATCGAGGATTTCCTTGCGGGTGCGACCGCTTTCTTCGGTGAAATCCACATCGAACTCAGCGGTAGAAACGGGTACGACGTGGTCGCCCCGTTCCGCTCGACCGAGGCGGCGGCCTACTTGGCGGACCCCTTTTACCGAGAGGATTTGCTGCTCGATCACATCAGAAATGCGGTTCATTTCCTCCAGCGAGGTGCCGGGGGCGGAGGTTGCCGCGATGAGCGCGGTCTCTTCTTGGAACTTGGGCAGGAAATCCTTGTTCATGAGCGGATAGAGCGAGAACGAAGCGATGAGCATGATCAACGCGACGGTGAGAACCATCACCGGCTGGCTCAGCGCCCAGCGCAGGAGGGTGTGCTCTAGCAGCCACTTCAATCCTCGCACGAATCGGCCGTCCTTGTGATCATGATCGCCCTTGGGATTGAGCAAGAAGGAGCAAAGTACGGGAATCACCGTAAGTGAAACCACGAACGAGGCAATCATCGAGATGATGGTGGCGGTGGCGATCGGTGCGAAGAGTTTTCCTTCCACGCCGGTCAGTCCGAGCAGTGGCAGGAAGACCAGAATGATGAGAACGGTGGCGTAGAGGATGGAGTTTCTAACTTCTCCGGATGCTTTCGCGATGACCGCTAGACGTGGGTGGGGTTTATCCAGCAAGGCATTTTCACGCAGTCGTCGGAAAACGTTTTCCACATCGACGATTGCGTCATCAACAACCATGCCGATGGCGACGGCGAGGCCGCCCAGCGTCATGGAGTTCACACTGATGTCGAGTCCGAGGAAGACAAGCATGGTGATGGCGAAGGACATCGGCATCGCCATGAGGGTGATGAAGGTGGTGCGAAAATTCAGCAGGAAAAGAAACAGAATGACCGTCACCATGATCGCACCGTCGCGAATGGCTTCCATGAGGTTACCGATGGCGTGGTCGATGAAGTCCTTCTGTTGGAACAGTAGAGTGGTTCCGACGCCTTTGGGGAGAGTCGCTTCCAACTCGGCGAGAGCATCCTTGATTTCTTTGGTCAATGTCCGGGTATCGAATCCCGGAGCCTTGGTGATGGACATGATCACGCCATAGGTCGGCGAGGTTTCCGGGGCCTTGCTGATCGTGGCGTCACCGCGCATCGGCTCGATTCCCCAGACTACTTTCGCGACATCGGAAATGGCAATGGAGCGGTCGTTGGTTTTCTTGATGACCGTGTT
>VFJU01000432.1 GCA_009885905.1 Verrucomicrobiota bacterium | reverse complement strand
GAGTTACAACCGTTGCCGATGGCTGGGGTGACGGCGGTTTCGTTTTCCTCGGAGGACGGTGGCAAGGTGGTGGTTTCCGATATCGGAAAGCTGGGTCACGTGGAGCGTGCGACGATCGAGAACGGTAAAATCGTGCTGTGCGAGGATGGAAAAAACGTTGATTGGAATGTGGCGGCGGAGGAAGGATTCGGAAAAGGTCGCCTCGACATCACGCTGAACCGAGAACGTCTCACCGGCGATGTCGCGCTGGTCCTGAACGCCAGTCTGAACGAGAAATCCAGTCTGGCGGTGCAGCTATACGACGGGACGGGCGGGGCGCTGGCCTTGGATTTGTTTGGCGAGATCAAGGCGAATGCCGAAGCGGTGGGCACGGACACGTTTATCGTCCCTCTGTTGAAGTACCCCGCAGCGAAGCGTCTGGTGCTGCGACGCTTGTCCGGGGACTTGAGGGTGCGGGAAGTCTTGTTAATGCCGGTCGTGGCCGAGGTGGAATCCGCCGAGGATGCCGACCGTGACCTGGCAGCGCGTCTCGGCGAACGACTGAGTGAGTTTCACCGGCTTTCCGACCGAGATGGCGCGGCTTCCAGCGTCAGGGTCCACCGGATCCCAAGTTTGGAGGAGATCAACACGGTGGGGGCCTCCGTGCTCGCGGCGGCGGGTTACCCAGTTTACAAGCCACTCGGAATTTTGTCTGGCGGGATTACGTTCGCGCCGGTCTCGGGCACGACTTATGAATTCGCCAAGCTCGCCGATCGGATGCTCTCGTTAGGGAGAGAGGAACCGGTGTTCGATTGGTTCTTCACCAGCAGCAACGGCGTGCATTGGTATTTTTCCGACGAAGCAGGAGCGGAGAAGAAGGCAGAGTTCGGGATGACGAGTATGCCAATGTCTTCAGAGGCCAAACAGGCGTATTTTGATAGAACCGGGCATGCGGTCATCGAGTTCCCGATCGCCCGCAGTGCCATCGAAGTGCTGGTCCATGCGGGCAATCCGCTGGACTCGATTTCTGCCGCGGGCTTAAAGGCCGCATTCGGCGCGGAGGGAAAAGCAGAGACGTGGCGGGATCTCGGGGTGCTGGATGGGCCTTTGGCGGATGAAAAAGTGCGGGCAATCGGCGGAAATCCCTCTTGGGGAACCGGCCGGATGTTCCAGGAAATCGCGCTTGGGGGCGGGCCTTGGAGACCAGACGTCGATGCCCGCCATGACGTGGTTTATTCCAACGGTGTGGAACTAACCGTAAGCGAGCAGCTCGGCGGAATCGGCTATGCGGTGCAGGGGTCGCGGCGGTATCCCGTCAAGGTGATCGCGCTCGCCTCCACCGATGGCAGCGGGCCGACATTTGCGACGGAAGAGACGATTTATTCGGGACGCTATCCCCTTCAGCGGAAATTGTACGCCGTGGTGGCGGCTCCAAGTCTCGCAGAAGCCCCGCCAGCGGTCCGCGAGATCGTGAATCTTCTGCTATCGGACCAAGGACAGACACTGATGGTGCGAACCCGCTCGCTGCCGCTTGCCGCAGACGAGGTCGTGGAGTGGAGAAAACGCCTCGGGCTTTGAGCAAAAATAAAGG
>VFJU01000294.1 GCA_009885905.1 Verrucomicrobiota bacterium | reverse complement strand
GCTTTCCACCGCATTCGCTAAATACACCTCCGTCGATGCCCAAGTATCTCACATGTTATCCATCGGTGAGAAATCGGCTTCTCTCGACGCACAACTCGGCATGCTGTGCGAAATGTACGAAGAGGATTTACAAAATCACATGAGCACTTTTGCTGCAACAGTGAGCTTCATCGTCTTGCTGATGGCTGTCGCGCTGATCGCGGCTGTTTTTATTGGAACTTTCCTGCCTATCTTTTTGATGGGTCCAAAGATGATGCAATCTGGGATGTAACCTTTAGCTAATGGCACTATGCAACTCACACGCTTCGACCGCTGGCTGCGCGAGAAATTTGTCTACCAAATTTACATTTACACTATCCACGCTCCGAGCGCGATTCCACACGGCATCCGAGAAGTGGAGACCTCTGATATTTCGGGCAAACGTTACAAACACCTTTTCGTGGCCGATAGCGGCGAGCTTGCAGACCAATTAATCACCGAATTGAAAGACAACAATCAGATGTATACGACCCAAGTCGTTGATCGAAAGGGCTGGTACGTTCCGTTGATCGCACCGAAAAATAAGTCTCTCACTTGGTCGCTCGTCACGATCGTTGTTTTGACTGTCTCGATCTTCTTCGCGCTCGTTTATCTAAAAGACATCGCCGAGAATGTGGAGTTACGACAAAATATTACCGATTCGATTAAAATTTTTAAAGGTTAAGCTGTCTTTAGTAATTGCTTTTCAATACCATCTTTATAAGATAATCTTCCTATTGTTATGAAACTCACGCCTTCACCCGGCATCTATGCTCAAAAAGCATTCACTCTCCTAGAAATGACCGTGGTCATTCTTGTTTTACTCACCTTGGTGAAAATTGGATTCATTTCGTCTAACAAAATGGACGAGTGGAGATTGGGGCGTGCTGCATCCGAGACGGTGCGGTCAGTTTATTCTGGGCAAAGAATGTATTTAGCAGACAACCCAATGACCAATGTCACTGACCTTACCAACGAACTGATTATTCCATACTTACCAAATAAAGTCACTGTGATGCCAACTGTAAAATCTCTAACCGGCAACGCACTTTCGATTATTGTCAATGTCTCTCCCCCCGTCATCAATGCAGGAACGGGTCTCGCTTACGACCCCTCCGGCAGTACCCAGGATTCCCTTTGGGACGTTGGAGAATGAAACATCGATTATTACTCGCCAGCACTTTTCTTCTATCAGGATTGCTTTCCGCGTCTGAGTTCAAACACGTCGGAAGCTACCTGCTACAAGCCCATTTTAAAATCACGGGTCAACAGGTGATGCCGATTCCAATGAAGCCTCTCGCGTTTAGTGTATTCACCGATGGCGTGCGGATTCGAGTCACAGCAGAGGGTGACGATGAGTCACACACCACGTATGAAATCTATCGCTCGGATGGTATTGAGCACCAACGCAAGGGCGAAGGCGCCCTAGAGGTAGTTCCCGGACTGCAGGCGACTTGCAATCTTGGAGGGATCTTCCGACACCTCCGCCTTTCGCGAGAGTCTATGACGATTACCACCTTTCCCGGAGTCTCGGATCAAACCATCATCAGCCATGCGGTTTTGGCAGAGAGAAAAAATGAGACCGCACAAATCGAATCTATTACTCCGATTCAGCCATGAAACCCCTACCCGCCCAAAGAACCAGGTTTACTATAGAGGATGATCGCAAACTGCCATCGCTGCCACTTAGCCTAGACCGTCTCACGCCATCATCGGTATCAACGGGGAACCGCAGAGTTTCTTCCCCGTCCGTATTGCGCATCTATCCGTTTTTGCTTTTTACCAGCACCGCTATAGCAGGGATCTTTTGTTTCATGTACATCACCAAGCCGTTCATTCAAGCGTCACAGGCCATTAGTCATCCTTCTTTTTTGAAATCTTTAAGCTTTCCCAGTTTTTCTAGCACTAAAACTGTTCCCGAGGAGGCGAAGCCTGCCAGCCAAGTGTCGAACGATGCCGGCATTTCTTCTCATTCCACTCCTGCGCCAGCAGCTTTTGAAAAAACGAATCTTCGCATTCAGCATATTCTAACCGCTGAGGCTCCAGGTGGATTCCAATCAAAAATTGATATTGATGTTCCCGTTCTCTATCAAAGTCGAAACCTTCGCTGGACTTCTGATGAAGTTGCCAAAGCTCGGATACTACTTGTGCAGCTTGCAAACTATCAAGAAAAGTGCCGTGCCCTTCGCACGGAAGGTTCCGAAATACTTCAATCGTGGAACCAATTGATCGAACAATCGACTCCCACGGCGGGACTCAGAGCAGACAGCCCTAGCCTTCCTTCCAACCAGCAGGATGCTGCAAACGCTCCACGTCCTGTCGATCTCGATACCAGTAACCTCATCCGAATTCAACCCGCCAGCAAATGAAAACACACCTGATCTTTGCTGCCTCGGTAATTCTCGGCACACCTCTTACGGCCACACAAGATACCGGAGCAAATTCTACGAATGAACCGATTCACGATATCACGACGAACAACGCCGAAGCGAATTCGTCAAAAATTCTAAATGTTGGTACTGATTCAAATACAGAAACATCTTCGGAAGCGCATTCTAGCGTAAATATCTTGAATGTTTCTTCCTCAGTTAGCGATGCCACCACACCAGATCAACAAGCACAAAATACCGAGAGCGGGCTTACCGTTCGTATCGAACCAATTCATTCGGGAAAGGGTCCCATCGATGTATCCCGGATCAAATTGCGCGCTCCATTCCCGGCCAAGCCGCTTGCCCAAGCGCCTCCGGGTTGGCATTTTGATGCATCGAACAACGCTTCCCTTTACCG
>VFJU01000541.1 GCA_009885905.1 Verrucomicrobiota bacterium | reverse complement strand
TTCGCCAAACTTCGCAACCGATGACTTTTTTTGGACGGATTGGAATAGGCAATTCTCGGATTGCTTCAATGACGGCCAAAGCCACACCGATGTGCGTTTCGTGTTTGTCGGCTGGATTGTGAGTGTAGACAACGTCGGGTTGGGTGGTACTCAAAATTGCTATGATATCATTTTTTAGTGACGGATCGGTCGAGCTTTTAATGACACTACTCGGATAATCGAGTTGAAGCATCGCGCCAAACTTTCCTACTATCGCAGCAGCATTCTGTTCATTTCTACGAACAGCCATCATTTCCGCGTCAGAAAATTCTGAGTATGGTCCACAACGTGCGCTTCCAGCCCCGTTTGTACAGGTAACCCCACCAAACCATTTTTCACTTTGGTCGATGCACTCGATGATGCCATGAAAAGCCATAAACTCTAGATCGTCTTGGTGTGCGCCGATCCCGAGATGTGTGATGCGCGTCAGGGCTTCGATCTCCAAAGCGCCATCAGGAATAAATAGTTCCGCGGTAGAATGATACAGCTTCATGTTTAATGATTTGATGGAACGTTATTGTTTACCTATTAGAAAATCACCATCCGTTGCGATAGTCCTCACGGACAAATGGATTAGCTTCTGCTAGATCAAATTTCAAGTCGCGATAGTTCCACGCGAGCGTGGTTTGCGGAAAACGTGATGCTACGCCACCCAAGAGAATTGCTTCGGTAAGCGGACCGGCGTAGGCGAAGCTCGCTGTGGTCTCACCGTTGCCCCTGCAGGCTTCAACGAATTGCTCCCAATGGTTGAGTCCTTTCACTCTCGGAAGTTGATATCCCTTAAACTTTTCTTTGGGAAACAACTCTGGCAAGCTCGGATGTGGTAGAAGAATCACACCATCCGTGCCGATAAAAATCGACCCCTGATCTGGAAACTCCTTGCCTTCGAGTAAAGCAATTACCTCGGCGGGTGGTCTAGCGGCACCATCATACCATGTCACCTGCAGTGATTTACCCTCGGTCATAGGAGTTCCATCAAAGGTGTAAATAACTTTGCTATCGATCGCCCAATTCCATTGGTTCGGTGCTGGACCTTCGGAGCGGACTGAAACGGGACCACCTAGACCAAGGCCTTCGAACACTGGATCCATGATGTGGCATCCCATATCGCCAAGGGTGCCGGTGCCGAAATCAAGTCGCTTGCGCCAATTTCCAGGATGATAGTACTCGCCGCCGATGAACGGGCGCTCACTACGAACCCCTAACCATAAGTCCCAATTAAATTCCGCGGGCACAGGGTCGCTAACATCTGGTCGGGCTGATGGATCACCCCAAGTTTTAGATGACCATG
This sequence comes from Verrucomicrobiota bacterium, assembly GCA_009885905.1. Taxonomy (GTDB): domain Bacteria; phylum Verrucomicrobiota; class Verrucomicrobiia; order Verrucomicrobiales; family Akkermansiaceae; genus Luteolibacter. The sequence continues at coordinate 2,874 of VFJU01000541.1, read as the reverse complement.
AATGGACCTCTTTGATTTTTCCAATAGCATGATCTTGGATGAGTCGAGCGGCGATGCGGTAATATGCGGAAGAATGAATTTGAATTCCCATCTGGGTGACCACCTTTGATTTGCTGGCTAATTCGGTCATCTGTCGAACTTCATGCAAATTATGAGCGAGAGGTTTCTGACCATAAACGTGCTTACCCATTTGCATGGCTCTCATGCCGATAGGCGCGTGCATGTGGTCTGGTGTGGAGACATTTACCGAGTCTATGTTGTTTGCTTCTTTGTCGAGTAATTCACGCCAGTCCTGATAGATTCTTGCATTTGGAAATTGCTTCCTTGCGTCAACTGTTTGAGTGAGATCGACATCGCATATCGCAACAATTTCGACATTTTTACATTCGGCGATTTGGGTAAGATCAGACCAAGCCATGCCACCTGCACCAAAACTTGCATGACGCAGAGGTTTGGTAGTTTCTTGTGCAAAAAGGTTGCTACTAACGAATGGGGCACTTGCTGCGGATGTTCCTAGCAGTTTAAGAAGCGAGCGTCGCGAATAGAGCGGATGATTTTTCATGATTTAAAAGTGGGGGACTCAGTGAATGGATTTGATAGAGATATTGCGGAAAGCTACCGGGTCATCGTGACCAGCAATTCCAAAATGTCCGCTGGTGAGGTTTTTACCAGGGTGGGGGCTAGATCCCATGAACTCAGTCATTTTACTCAAGTCGGTATTAAGGATTAAAGTGCCGTTCAATTCGACCTTGATGGTTGATCCAATCACTGTGACCTCTTGGTAATTCCATTCATCAATGAGGTGATGGTAACCGCGCAAAGCAGGAGACATGCCGTAGGCGGATCCATGTGCCTGACGCGGATCAATCTGATTTCCGGTGGCCTTCTCGTAGTGATCGTCTAACACTTGCAACTCGCACATTGCGTCATAGGCGGGGTTTCCTGATCCAGGATAGCGAATCGCTAAGCCGTTGTTGCCGCCTGGAGGCAGTTTAAATTCGATTCTTACAACGAAGTTTTTGAACTCTTCCTTAGTGTAAATTGTTCCACTTTTACCTTTTAGCCAAATAATGTTAGAGTCTTTGACGACGCAGCAGTCGAGAGGCCCAGCCCAGCCAGTTAAATCTTTGCCATTGAAGACCGTCTTAAATCCTTCTGGATCACTTCCTCGAAGAGTATGAATCGCTTCTCCATTGCTAATTTCACGAATGAAAAGATTTTTCCAACAAATTTCTCCACCGTGCGTTTGCAATTGAATGGGCCCCATCGGTGGGATGGGTAGATTGCGATCAAAATGATTTTCTAATATAGATCCATTTACCGTGACTTGATCGTTGAGCCATACCCAGACCCGTGATCCTATCATTACAACACGAAGATGGTTCCATTCGCCAAATGGTTTGTCTGCTTTCGCAAGAGGATATTTTCCATTAGATTTAATAATGTTATTCCATAGTCCGCCAGAACCTTTATCAGCACCGAGGCTGAATTTTTCTTTGTCGGTCGTGTCCCAGATTTGCACCTGTGGAAAACCGCGAAGATAAATTCCGCTGTCCGCTTGCGGCACGGTTTTGTAATCTGCTAGCAGTTCAAAATTACCGAAGTTTTTTTGGGTGGTAAGGAAGAGACCTTCGCCGTCACTCACTAACTCATCACCACGAACCGACCAGTGTTTGCTCAGGTCATCCAGACTGGCACTTTGTTTTGCTTCTAACGCCTCGGGCGATAGAGCTAATGTCTCCAATGGGTTTTCAGTCCCAACACCCCACCATCCTTCGAGGTTCTTACCATTCCAGAGGTTCAAAAATCCAGCTGGAGGAGTGGTGGAGCTCGCGCCAGCATTTGCTGCAGACAAAGTTGACCAGGTGATTATCAAAAAAATTCGTAGCGTAACTTTCATTCTTTGGGGAAAAATATATTAGGTTTCAAGTGACTTGATAAGTAAGCGCTTCAGGAATTAGCGGCGTTTTTAGGAGGATGGAAAAATAATCCGAGCGCTACGGCTGCAGCAAGTGAGCAGAACGTTGGAACGAGAAATAGCCCGTGGAAGTCGACGGTGCTGCCATGAGTGAATACCTCCTGCATCAAGTAGGGGCATATGGAGTTGGCCAGTAGTGCGCCAACCCCCAGAATCATGACGTTAAAAAGACCTTGTGCACTGACGCGGGCATTTTTTGGAAAATAGGCGTCGACGAAAATATAGACGGTGGCAAAGAAGAATGCGTAACAAACGCCATGAAGAACTTGGACAAAAATGATGAGGTCTCGGTTTTCTGGAAAAAAAGCATAGACGGCAAAGCGAGCTGCGTGTCCAAGGATTCCGACAATTAGAGTCGTGCGCCAACCAAATCTCTTAAGCGTAGAACCAAGGATGAACATCGTTAGAATCTCCGAGACTTGTCCTAGGCTCATTACCGGCATGATCCAATTGCCGGGAATACCAACGCCGCCTGCATCTCGTGCTGTGCCGAGAAATAATCCTGTCCAATTGAAATAACAATTGTGGACGAATGAGTCCATTAGCGTGACGAGCCATAAAACGAGAACGAATGGATGCTTGAGTAACTTGAGCGCTTCCAACCAAGCAAGTTTTTCGCCGGATTGCTCTTTCTTTGGTGGGGAATGCGGCAGCAGAAAACTAAATCCAGCGAGCAATAATGATGCACCACCGGCAACAATGAATGTCCATACAGTCGCTGACTTTAATGCTTCACCGGTCAATCCGGATTCTAGGACAGTTCCTAACCAATTCACGATTCCTTGAGGGTTAGCAGCATGAACTTTATCCCAGTTTACTAGAATAAAAGTGAACGGCCAAGCCGCGAGAATCCAGCCAATCGTGCCGCCCATGCGGACAAGCCCGAACTCTTTTTG
>VFJU01000445.1 GCA_009885905.1 Verrucomicrobiota bacterium | reverse complement strand
GGCGAACTCAAGCTGGATCATCCATCAACGCCGCCGGCGAACCAGTGCAAGACTACCCAGCGCCCCGACTAGCAGCAGAGCCGAGGGCTCGGGAATAACTTCGAAGGTGTAAACTGCCGCCGCGGTTTGGAAACCATCCGTGACATGAGTCCCGGAAATCGCAAATTCTACACCAGCCTCTTTTCGCACACCATTGATGATCGAGTCGTTTGGCCCTCCTTCGTTGTGGAGGTGGGGTTCGAAACCACTGCTGCTGACTTTTATGGAGAATATCCGTGCCTATCTGTAAGGTGGTGAAAAAAATCGAAGAGTCAGTAACAGCAAAATCCTATTCTCAAAGCTGAAATGAAATGGAATGTCGCCCTGCCTTCTCCAGTAGAGGTGCCACTCCCTCGCTGCACCGTCTTGGTGTTCCAAGTGACCGAGTTTTCCGGACCTGTTGCCTTGGCGCACGATAGCTCAGCTTTGTCATTGGAAATATTGGGCGAACTTTCCGGACCATTGAAAGCTGGTGCGCTCTTCGGATTAGGAAATTGGGAGATTGGAAATGATCCGGCCTATAACATCCCCGGGGATACTCTCAGCAGTATCACAGTGGACGCGAGTCGCCGGTCATTCTCCTACATGGGAAATGCAGCGGACGGCACGTCGGGGAACTACGGAGTGGCTGCCTGAATCAATGGCGACGGAATCGCAGACGGCTTCGTCACCGGGACTTTCAGCCTGCCCGCCGGCGACTACTCGGTCTTTGTCGGTGGGGCGAACATCTCTACGGAAGGACCACCACCTGCCATTCCTGTAACTTACGCCAACTACGCGTCAACACTGACTCTATCGACCATTCCAGAACCCTCCAACTGTTTACTGATCGGTTTGGCGGGGCTTGGGCTTGCGTTCCTTCGCAGGCGTTAAGTCCAAGTGCTCGGGTCACTTCGTGGCTGACTCGGAGAGCTTTTCGATGATCCGGTCACGGACGGGTTCTTCAATGATTTTGGCATCTGCCAAGTCGCGAGTGAGTTGTTTTGCGGCAGCAATCTCGATATCGCTGGGAACTCGATTTTCGACTTGAGGCGGGCGAACTTCAAGATTGGCGATGACTGGTTTTTTTCCGGCAGTGGGTCCATCTGCTAGAGTTGGAAGTGATCCATCTCTCATCGATTCTAGAGTGTGGAAGTCCGCCTTGTAGCCGAGTTTGAGAAAATTCTCATAGTTGCTGCCAAGGCTGGAGCGGATGATTTTCTCGCGGGGTGTGGGTTCATAGGGATTGGTGTTCGAATTGGAAAATACCTCCTCGATGCCGAGTCCGCGGTCGATGGCCGTCTCGGGTGGGATGCCGAGTTGGTTCGCCTCTGCGATTAGTGCTATCGCACGAATCAAAGTTTTTTGTGCGTCTTCTTGATAGAATTGCTTGAAGAATGAACTGTCACTCGAAATGGATTTAAGTTCCGCGATGATAACAGATTGGCGCTGCTTCTTTTTGATTTATTTGATACCCGAGAGGATCGCAAATAGTACGACAATTAAATTTTTTTTATTGTTAGAATGTAACGAATGTTCAGCAATTCCATATAATGTTAAGTCCAGAACGATTTGGGTTTCTTTGGCTCTTTGGCGGGAGCTTCGAAGATTTTTCGCTCGCGGCTGTTGAACATAGCCTCTTCACGGGTGATGATGTTAGAATTTAAAAGGTTGGTGATGCTGTCGTCGATGGTGCGGTTGCCTTCTTTGTGACCGATTTCCATCAGGCTGACGATTTGTTCGAGTTTGCGCTCGCGGATGCAGTTGCGGATGGCGTGGTTCGGTCGTAGCACTTCTGAGGCGAGGATTCGACCTTGTCCGTCGGCGCGTGGGATGAGACGTTGGCAAATAATACCTTCGAGTGAACCGGAGAGTTGAGTGATGATTTGTTGCTGTTGGTCGGATGGGAAGACGTCGACGATACGATCGATGGTTTGTGGGGCATCCGAGGTGTGAAGCGTGGCAAGAACGAGGTGGCCGGTTTCCGCAGCAGTTAGAGCAATACGGATGGTGTCGAGATCGCGGAGCTCCGAGATGACAATGACGTCGGGATCTTGGCGAAGTGATTGGCGCAAGGCGCGGGGGAAGCTACGGGTGTCACTGCCGATTTCGCGTTGTTTGATGAGGCAGGACGCGTGTCGATGGATGAATTCGATGGGGTCCTCTAAAGTGATGATCACGCCATTGCGCATCTCCGCGATGCGGCGGACCATGGAGGCCAAGGTGGTGGATTTCCCAGAGCCGGTGATGCCGGTGACGAGAATGAGGCCGCTGCGTAAGTTGCAAAACTCATAGATGACTGAGTGATGGCCCAGGCTTTCGAGGTCAGGAATATCCTGCTTGATGAAACGGTATGATGCCTCGGCATGGCCACGGGCTATATGAACATTTCCACGAAATCGGCCGACACCTTCAATTTGCAATGCATAGTCGAGTTCTAACTCTTCTTCGAGACTGGAGCGTTGTGATTCGCTGAGAGTGTCGAGGATTAAATCTCTAACGGTGATAGGATCTAAAACTTCTTGGTCGAAGGGGACGATCGAGCCATTCACGCGGGCGCAGGCGGGAGCCCATGCGCTGAGATGAAGATCCGAGCCGCCGAGTGTGACGGTGTGACGAAGATATTCAATAATGTCGCTGATCATGGCGTAATAGGGTTATCAGGAAATTCCTCGCATTGCGCGATCATAATCCTGGGGTCGGGCACAGGCGCCGCGTGCGATGTCGGAATCGAGATAACCTTGTTTGACTGAAGCGACGAGATATTCAAGACGAGAGCAATTGGTAGCCTCGGTGGATTTTAGTAAGTGGTCTTGGAGGTCAGTGAGGCGGTTTTCAATAATCCAGCGGCGTGTACCAGCTTCGTTTTGCATGTATTCGAGGGCAGGGAAAAGTCCGCCACCAAGACGAGGCAGAAGTTGTTGTGATAGGACTCCAATCAACTGGGAGGCTAGTAGGTTGAGAGCTCCAGTGCTTTCTATTCCGATGAGGTGAGAGAATCGTTCAAGAGTTTCCACCACACTGCTGCTGTGAAGCGTGGATATCACTAGGTGACCAGTTTCCGCAGCGTGTAGGGCAGTGATAGCGGTTTCAGAATCACGTATTTCTCCCAAAAAAAGAACATCAGGGCTTTGGCGCAATGCTGAACGAAGCGCGTTAGAAAAGTTGATAGAATCTTGTTGGATTTCTCGCTGAGAGAAAAGGGATTGACAGTTAGTGAAGACGAATTCGATTGGATCCTCGAGCGTTACAATGTGACGAGACAGGTTCTGATTGATCCATTCCAAGCATGACGCAACGGTCGTTGATTTCCCTGATCCAGTTGGACCTGTGATGAGGATAAGTCCAAACCGGCGTTGAAGCCAATTTTCTATCAGATTACTTGGAAGTCCGAGTTGAACCAGTGGTGGGATGTCGTTGCGAATGGGTCGCAACACTGCGGCCAGACGGCCAAGCGTATGATATAAATTCACGCGTAATCGCCCGCCACCTGGAACGTTCCATGAGATATCCATTTCAAGTGTGGCCGCGGAATCCACACCACAAGATTTCCAAAATTCCTCCAGCGCCCCTCGAGGGATCGGACCGGGATGAAGAACCAACACATCACCATCACGGCGGATGCGAGGGGGTTCGTCTTCGATCAGAAAGATGTCTGTCGCGGCATCCGCAAATGCGTCGCGTATCAGTTGATGGAGAGCATTAGTCGTAAATTTTGACTCCAGTAGGAATCTCTTCGCTTGTAGAAGATTCGTTGCTGGAGTTGAAGCGAAAACGTCCAGAGTTCTATTTTAGTCCACAGAGCCTCCAGCGAAATTTAGACTTATTTCGCTCCCAAGGCCATTAGGCGTGGTGAAGAAGAATCGAATTCGCCGCAAAATGATCTGATAGAATGTCGGAAACAATTACCATCGGAGTGCCAGGGCGTACAAGATCGTCATTGAGTAGCATTTCACTTACGCGTTGGATGGTTTCCTCGATGTTTGAGGAAAACGGTAGTTTGAAGGGGCGGACTCCGCGGGTTAGGGCAAGCTGACGGCACACACGCTCGGTGGGGGTAAATGCATAAAACCCAGCGGTGCGCGGGCGCAGCATTGCCACGTGGTTCGCGAGTACGCCACGGCGGGTGAGGATGACCAATCGTGCATCGGGTAACGAATC
>VFJU01000380.1 GCA_009885905.1 Verrucomicrobiota bacterium | reverse complement strand
TAAATCCCTCTGCGATGGTCATGCATCTCACACGGTTTTCACTGCAAGGAAACTTGGAGACTGCTGCAGTCCGTTGCAGCGGCGTTATTTTACTCGTTTTAGCGGTCGGTTGTTGGTTGATGAGACCCCATACGCACCGCGCCAAGGCAATGCATCTTGTTATGGTGCTGCTAGCCTACAATGGGTTTGCCACGTTCTTTCTCTCGATCGCTTATGACTCAACGCGCCCTTGGGTTGGTGGGGGTGCAATTCTTCTCCACGCAGCCATGACTGTTTGGTGCTTGTTCTGTGTCTTTCGTTGCATTCGCAAGAAAAACTACCCTAGCAAAACGATTGCGTGAGATTCTGATTGCGCCTCTCCAAGCCGATCCCTTAAGTCATTGGAAGAATCCAATCAGTCTAAATCTTATCGCACACTAAGTTCTCAATATGAAAAAATATCGTTTATTTATCAAATCACTCCCACTTGTTTTTGCCTTTGTCACGGTGGCAGGATCGGGTCTCCAAGCTGCTCCTGCGAATCCTGAGCAAGTCGCGATCAATAAGAATGCAGCTGATTTTGTCGACGCCTTCCACAAAGGAGATGCTAAAGCGCTCGCTGCTTTTTACACACCGGATGCCGATTACATCGATGAGACGGGTCGTACGTTCAAGGGAAGAGCAACCATTGAAAAAAACTACGCGGAATTTTTTGCAAATAACAAGGGGTACAAACTGCGTATCAACATCGATTCCCGCAAGTTTCCAACCCCAGACCTTGCGATTGAAGACGGAACTTCTGTAGTTATTGCGCCGGATGGATCCGCGCCAACTCATGCTCGTTACGCCAATGTTTTTGTAAAAACCAATGGCAAGTGGCTGATTTCGAGCGTTCGTGAGAGTGCGGACGCTGGTCCTAGCAACTTTGAGACGCTGCGTGGCTTGGACTGGGCAATCGGTGAGTGGTTAGATCTCGAGCCGTCCGGTCAAGTCGGGCATATAAGCTTCACATGGGCACCAGGAAAAAATTTCATCATCTCGACACGCACCGAGGATTTTAAGAACGCGAGCCTTCTTCGCACCACGCAGTGGATCGGTTGGGACGCGGCCGCCAAACAAATTCGTTCTTGGAGTTTCCAGGCAGACGGAGGAACCGATCTAAGCACATGGACTCAGAGCGGTAAGAACTGGGAAATTAAGACGGAATCGGTTTTGGCTAATGGTCACAAAGTTAGTTCGACAAGCATGATCACTGTCGTCGACGAGGACACCATCGCTTGGCAAATGAAGGGCCAAATGGTGAACGGGAAAAAAATTGCGGATTCCAAAGAAGTGAAAATGAAGCGGATGAAATGACGCGCATTGGAAAATTGGGCTGAAATGATCCACAACCGAAATCAAATGACTACCATGATTGTTAGAAATTTTCTACATGCCGCCACGGTTTGCGTGGTCGTTGCCATCGTTCCATCCAATGTTTTTGCTTGGGGCAGCTCCCGCAGTGTCAGTAGATCTGGCAGTGGGGGAGGGAGCTACAGCCATACAAGTTCGAGCTCGGGCGGATATGGAAATTTCAGTCACAGCGGTAGCACCTCGGTCACAGGTGCCGGAGGAAATACCTATTCGGCCTCCCACTCAGGTTCGGGATCCTACGGCTACGGCGGTGCAACGTACCACGGCACCACATCGGGTGGCGCGGCATACGGTGGAGCCGTCTATCACACCGGTGGCTACGGTTACTACCCTAGCGGTGCCTGCTACGGAGCTGGTTACGGTGCGGCAATCGCAACAGGCGCAGTCGTCGGCGCAGCGGTGGCAACCGCTGCCGTGGCTCCATACCCGCCATACACACCTTACCCAGTCTACCCGCCATACAATCCTTACGCTCCTGGTGTTTACTACCATCCGGCACTCTAACGAATAAATTTCAGAGTCGTTCATTCCTATTGGAGTAATAACTCACCACGCAAAATCTTTTTCTTTCACAGATTTTTTCAATTCGACTGTCTTGCTATTGTTGATTCAACATTTAATCGATCGTGAAATACCGCTCACTACTAGTTTTTCCAGACGATACCGCGCAACCCATTGTTGATGCGATTCATGGAGCGAATACCTCCATCCGGATCAAAATGTTCATATTTTCCGATCCCGGGTTGATCGAGGCGGTCCTAGGTGCCCACACGCGTGGGGTCAAAGTGGAAATCATGCTGAATCCTGCACGCCGCAGTGGCGAGCAAGAGAACGAGGCAACTCGAGTTCTCCTTGAAGCTGCGGGCATCGTTGTTAGGGACAGTAATCCTTCATTTGGTATCACTCACGAAAAAT
>VFJU01000566.1 GCA_009885905.1 Verrucomicrobiota bacterium | reverse complement strand
TCGCTGCTACCTCGGCGACTGACACCGCTGCGGACTTTCCCGCGCTACTATCCCGCGCGGTTGAATACCTATCAGAAACTTCAGGACGATCCGAAATCTGGTTAGCATCCGACCTACAATCCTCAAACTGGCTACCTGAGGACGAGCGTTGGGTCGCAGCAAGCGCAGGCGTCGCAGCACTGCCACAGAAGCCGGCGGTTCGGATACTCTCGCTCTCTGGCTCATCAATTCCTAATATTTCTATCCGTATTCTCAATTCAAGCCGCTCGGCGGAAGGAATGCTCTTCGATCTTGAAATCCTCCGCGCTGCTGACTCACGCGGCACGTCTAAACTTCCCCTCACCACCCAAGTCAACGGCACTCAAATCACTGAAATACTAACGATTCCTGGACAATCGATGCGTTTTCAAAAACGCATCGCACTGCCTACAGATAATTCGAGTGGTTCTGGATGGTTCTCCATTCCTGCAGATGGTAATCCACGCGATAACTCGACCTTTTTCGCATATGGCCCCGCCCGCCCCACCAAATCCATCGTGGTGGCACCAGCTGGCGAGACTGCCGACTATCTCTCACTCGCGTCGGCGCCTCCAGATCTTGGCAACCAAAGCAGCCAGCGTGTTGATCCCGAAAATGCGAACACCATGGACACGGATGGAATCGCTGCGATCCTTTGGGCTGCCCCGCTGCCTACCGGCACGACTAGCGAGCTTATCAAACGATTCCTCAACTCTGGCGGACAAGTTATTTTCTTCCCACCCGGCACTCCTTCCGAAGTTTCATTCCTTGAAAATAAATGGTCAAATCCCACCGAAGCCCCTGCCGGAAAATTTTTCATCCTAAAAAGCTGGAACCATAATGATGGTCCACTCCGTGATGGGATCGACGGCACACCCATACCCGCAGAGAGACTTAAAGCCATCCGTCGGCAAAATTTGTTAGGTGACGCCATGGTGCTTGCCCACTGGGAAGACGGAGAACCCGTCATTAGTCGCCATGTTACAGATCGTGGTACCGCCTGGTTTGTCGGCACACGGCCAGATTATACGTGGTCAAATTTGGGCGATGGCGATGTGCTTCTACCCACCGTCCAGCGCATCATTAGTGAGGGCGCAAATCGGTTTGATGCATCCTACCTCGCCACCGTTGGAAGCGCCACCGCCCAACCAGTCCTGCGTGAAACCCGCAGTAGAATCGACGATTACGGCACCCATGACCCGTCCAACTCCGAATATGAAGCAGGTATCTTTCTCCTCGGCGAGCGCCTCCTCGCCATCAACCGTCCTACGCAGGAAGACAACCCTGAGATTCTTACAAGAGATCAGTTAGACTACGCACTGACCGGTACCCAATACACTCTGCTCGATCAAGCAGGTCAATCCACCGACCCGTCACTTTCTCGAGATGTTTGGCGCGCTTTCCTGATCGCCGTCTTACTATTTTTCATCTCTGAGGCTATTCTCTGCATACCTAAAAAATCTATTTCTCCAGTGCTCACTCAAAATACTGCCACCTGATTTTTAAACAAATACCGCGATTCAAAGTATCCTATTTTGCTACATTTAAATCCCACACCCCAAACTCTTTGGATCGGCATCATTGCCCTCATCCTAATGGCTGGGCTTTGTTTGATTTCGTGGTTACGTAGTCCTCACCCTAGACGAACTGCATTGTTAGAATTACTACGATTTACCTGCACTTTCGCGGTCGTTCTTTTACTCTGGCAGCCCGAATGGCGGACTACAATTCATCCTGATGCAAAGCCAGAGATCGCGATTTTATGGGACGACTCACTATCCATGACCACGGTCGATGCCACCCTACCAATTATTCTATCAGACAAATCTGAGGTGGTTTCCCGTAGCGAATGGGTTAAGAAAATTCTCTCCTCCGATATCTGGGATCCTCTAAAGGCGAATGGCGCCAACGAAATAGTCAAACAACCTTTTGCCACTCCGCCTCTGTTAAATCCTGCCATCGCTGGCACTGACATTGAAGGCCCACTTACCAGAATCCTCGACAAACAAAGCAATCTCCGTGCCGTCATACTTCTTAGTGACGGCGATTGCAATCTCGGTCAACCGCCAGTAGTTGCGGCTCAAAAATTCCGCCTTCGTCACATTCCTATTTATCCGATCACGGTGGGAAGCAAAGTCCGCCTGCCCGATCTCGATCTTCTATCAGTCACCGCACCTACCTACGGCATCGTCGGAGAAAACGTGCAAATCCCCTTCACCATCCGCTCCTCGCTTAACCGCCAAGTCCGAACCATCGTTCGTCTGCGTGACGAATCCGGCAAGGAACGCACCAAGGACATTGTGATACAACCGAACACCGAGACTTATGATTCCATCCTCTGGCGACTCGAGAAACAAGGCAGTTCGACCCTCGATATTTCCATCCCAGTTGCCGAAGGTGAGCTTATCGAATCTAACAATTACCGAAAATTCACCATCGCCGGACGTCCCGAAAAAATCCGTGTCCTTGTGATTGATTCGCTACCACGCTGGGAATACCGCTTTCTTCGCAACGCACTTTCTCGCGATCCAGGCGTTGAGGTTTCTTGCTTGTTGATGCAACCCACGCTCGGTTCTGGCGAGGGGACAGATTACTTAAAAGAGTTCCCCACGAAAATTGAAGAACTCGCCAAGTATGACGTCATTTTCCTTGGCGACATCGGCATGGGACCTGAACAACTCACCCAAGAACAGTGCTCCTTAATCCGTGGACTCGTGGAAAACCAAGCCTCGGGCCTCATCTTCATGCCAGGTCCACAGGGAAATCAATCAACACTGTTAGAAAGTGATCTATCCGATCTAATGCCCGTGATACTCGATCATGCAGACCCCAAAGGCATTGCGGAGGCAACTCCTTCCCCTTTAAATCTCACGACCGAGGGGCGAGCCTCACTACTCACCCTGCTTGGCAACAACGAGGAGGATAATCCGGAAATATGGCGACACCTTCCCGGATTCTACTGGTATGCGCCAGTCATCAAGGCCAAAGGTGGCGCTGAAGTTCTCGCCGTCCACGGCAACCGTCGCGGTAAATACGGCCCTATCCCCCTGCTTGTTACCAAGTCCGCCGGCAGCGGCAAGGTCCTCTTCATGGGTATCGACTCCGCATGGCGCTGGCGGCGAGGCGTGGAGGATCTTTATCACTATCGGTTCTGGGGCCAGGTCGCTCGCTGGATGTCCTATCAGCGCAATATGGCCTCTGGTCAACGCATCCGCCTTTTTTTCAATCCCGAGCGCCCCGAAGCGGGGACATCGATCACCCTCAATGCTAACGCTTTCGATCCCAACGGCGCACCGCTCCAAAAGGGTCACGTC
>VFJU01000079.1 GCA_009885905.1 Verrucomicrobiota bacterium | reverse complement strand
TCGATGTTCCAGACGCCGGATTTCTGCCACCCGCCAGTGAGTATTTGTTTCGCTCCGATCATCGCAGGGACGCCGGTGGTGTATGAAATCGCTTGTGACCCTACCTCGGCGAAGCATTTTTCGTGGTCGCAGATATTATAAATATAGATTGCTTTTGATTTCCCGTCCTTGAGGCCCGTGATGACGTTACCGATACAGGTCCGGCCTTTCGTCGATTGACCTAGGTCGCCGGGATTGGGTAAAACTGCCTTGAGGAACTGCAACGGCACGATTTCCACGCCTTGGTACATGACTGGGTCGATCCGTGTCATGCCGACGTTTTGGAGGACTTCTAGGTGTTTCAAGTAGTTAAGCGAGAATGACATCCAGAACTGAGCACGCTTGATTGTCGGGATGTGTTTGACCAGCGATTCCAGTTCCTCGTGGTACATTCGGTAGATTTCGTAAGTCCCGACGCCGTCCGGACAGGTGAAGGGCTGATGCTTAGACATCGGCGCAGACTCGACAAACGCGCCGTCCTCGAAGTGGCGGCACTCGGCGGTGACCTCGCGGATGTTGATTTCTGGGTTAAAATTCGTGGCGAATGCCTTGCCATGGTTACCGCCATTCACGTCGATGATGTCGAGCGTGTGGATTTCGTCGAAATGGTGTTTGAGCGCCCAAGCGGTGAAAACATTGGTCACGCCTGGGTCGAAACCTGAGCCTAGGAGCGCGGAAAGTCCGGCTTGCGCGAATTTTTCCTGATACGCCCACTGCCACGAATACTCGAATTTCGCGACATCGAGCGGTTCGTAGTTCGCCGTGTCCATATAGTCGCATCCGGCAAGCAAGCAGGCATCCATCAAATTGAGGTCTTGGTAGGGGAGGGCGACGTTGATGAGCAGCTTGGCGCCGGTCTTGCGAATCAGTGCGGCGGTTTCCTCGGCGTTATCGGCGTCCACCTTGGCGGTGGCGATCACGCGACCGGTGCGCATTTTGACTTCGGCGGCGATCGCGTCGCACTTCGAGAGCGTTCGCGAGGCGAGGGTGATTTCCCCGAACACCTCGGGAACCATGGCACATTTGTGGGCGACGACGCTGCCGACTCCGCCGGCTCCGATGATGAGGACTTTGTTCATGGTAAAAAGAAGCGTAAGGGTTGGGAAAAGTGTGGCCACTGGCAAGAAATTCTGCCGATTCGTTTGGAAATGGCCCAGACCGAGTCCGTTGAGGGGGGAATTTTTTCTGACAAGTTTTGAATCGCGTGGCGTTTTGATTCCTGCAAGGCTGAAGCCCGACGACAAACTATAGCTCTTCATGAAAATCAATCATCCATCCGCTAACTTCCGCCGCCGTGCCGGTTTCACCTTGCTTGAAATGGTCATCGTGCTCGGTATCATTGCCATGATTCTCGGGGGGGCGATCTTTGCAATGCGTGGCATCGGCGATGCGGCAAAACTCCGCCAAGTGGAGTCGGACTTCAAGAGCTTCGAAAGTGCCTTCGCGATGTACAAGCTCAACGCTGGGTCTTTCCCGACGACTCAACAAGGCCTCAAAGCCCTCCAAGACAAGCCATCCAGCACGCCTGTGCCTAGGCGCTGGGTGCAGGTAATGAGCAAGATCCCCGCCGATCCATGGGGCGCGGAGTATGGCTACCGTTTCCCAGGAAAAAAGCGGGCCAATGATTTCGAAATGTTCAGCAAAGGCCCGGACGGTCAGGAAGGCACCCCAGATGATCTTAGCAGTCAGGACGAATAAGGTACGGCGAGGCTTCACACTGATAGAGATCGTCATGGTGCTCGCCATCGCTGCCATCGTGATGGGTGGCGCGGTGAGCTTGATGATTTTTTCGTCGGATGAACGAGTCTTGCGTAACGCTTCCGGAGAAATTGAGTTGCTGGCGAAGAACGCTCGCACCATTGCGATTCTCAATCAGATTCCTTACGCGTTAGAATTTCGCGAAGGGGTTGTTAGGCTTTTACCGTTTGCGCAAGCGGGGATGGATTTAGACAAAAATGGCAAGCGTCGCGGTGAGTCTAACGAAGAAGATGCTAGTTTAGAAGAAAGTCGCCAAGTGAATCTGGAGAGCGGAATAGAGATGTCGATCCGCCACTGGAATTCTGAAGCTTGGCTTGGTACACAAAAGAAGGCCGTGCACGTTTGGCGCTTCGATCCAGACGGTCTTTGCGAGCCGCTTTCGCTTCGTTTTACTCTTGATAAGAGTTGGTTAGAAGACACCTATCACCCACTTTCCGCGACCATCAGCGAAAGCCAACTTGAAGCCCGATGATCTGTCCCGCACCAACCGTCAACAATCGCGGATTCCTTCTCCTTGAGATGGTTCTCGCGCTGGCGGTGTTCGGCATTGCGGCCACCGGATTTGCCGTCGCCTTGAACCGCATGGCGAAAGTCGCCGCTCTCGCTCAGAGTGAGTTACGGATCACGCGGATTCTCGACAGCGCGCTGGATGAAACACTCTCGCTCCCAGTCTTGGAGGAGGGTGTCACAGACTCCAAAGCGGGCGACACCGGCGTCGACTTGGTCACCACGATCGAGCCGCTTACCGAACTTCAAAACGAGGAAGGACAGTTGCTACAGCAGATGTATCTCATCAAGATTGAGGCCAAGTGGTTTGAAAATAGTGAGTGGCAAAACCGCATCGTAGAAACATGGCGTTACGGCCTGATGTACCAGCCATGATCATCCATTCTATCAGACCCTGCCGCCGTGGATTCACGCTGCTAGAACTCGTGATCGCGATGGGCTTGCTCGCGATTCTCGTCGGCATGGTATTCACCACCGCCCGCACTTCGCTTGCGTTAGGAAATACGATCGTGAAGACGCAGAACGAGGAAATGCTTCATCAAGCGTTCTTCGACTTGCTGGATCGTCGCTTTTCAAGTCTGCCGGGCAACACACGTTTCGATCTCCAATCCAAGGACTCCGGCTCTCACTACCTTTCAGATCTAACGCTACAAAATGTTCCGCTTAGTTTCACTTGGGGCGGCCAAGCACGCATCGCGAAAGCCGTGCAACTGAGCACCGTGAAGCGCCGCAGCGGCTATCTCGACATCGTTCTGAAATACTACGAAAACGAAATTCTTGAAGATTCTAAATCGTCCTTCAAGCCGACCGGCGACGATAAACCGTTCGCCGAGATCGTCCTACTAACAGACGTTGCTTA
>VFJU01000398.1 GCA_009885905.1 Verrucomicrobiota bacterium | reverse complement strand
TCTTATTTCGTCGCTTGTGCTGGGGAAAAATTGCGCCGTCGGATACGCTCGAGTTCTTTGGAGGCTTGGGGAAAATCCGGTGTGATCCGGAGGGCGCGCTGAAAATAGTCGGCGGCCTCTGTCGTCTTTCCCATCCGTGCCATCACCGAGCCCACAAAATAATGCGGCCATGATGCGTGTGGCAAGCGTTCACAAATCAACTCACCTTGTTTCACCGCTTCCGAAAGCCGCCCAGTCCGCTCGAAAAATTGAGCGTAATTCCATCTTAAAAGTGAGTCGTTAGGTTCTGCCTCAAGCGCCGACTTATACATTTGATCGTCGTGAGCTGGTGAGCTGGGCGTGGTTCGCGAATCCACCTCCTGCATGCGTGCCTTACAATATTGCAGGTTCCGCGCATGACTGGACTGCGCGGTGAAAGGAGCGCCAGAAATTCGCCCAAGCGCGACATCCCACACGCGCTTCTGATCCCAAAGGGTGACGGCCATGCGACGATTGCAGGCGGTTGACTCCTCTTCGGCAGGCCGTTCTCCACCACCAGCAGTGATCGAAGCCGGAAGACGCTCCGCAACCTTCTCGGCGAGGATACGTGCTAACAGGTAGTTACCCGCCATGGTAAAATGCACATGCTCATAGAACAATTCCTTGCCGGGAATTCCATTAGGAGATTGATCAGAAATCAATTGAGCCGCATCCACCCCTGTCACCGAGCTACCTGCATTCTTATGGATAGCATCCATGATAATCTTATTGATTCGAGTGTCCGCTCTAACTGATAAAGCGTCGTTGTCTCTTGCCCGTTCCAAGGATTCAAGTGCTCGAGCGTTGTCATTCAGCGCAAGTTGACAGCTGCCAATACGGAACTGGAGCTCACTAAAATCCGCATCTATTGCGGCGGCTTCAGCATAAATATCCAGAGCTTCCTGAAACGAACCACTCACTTCCAAATCATTACCTGCCTGAAACAGGCGTTGCCACTCCTCTAATCGCTTAGATGTTAGATTAGTCGGATGCAAGGATGCAAAGGGTGACGAGTCCCTCAGATTGCAAGCTACGGTGCTGAGGATCACTGGCACTCCAGCTGCCTTGCCCACACGGAGAATATCGTCTAGGTTGCCTTTGAAGTTTTCATAAGCACGCAGTCGGTTTGGGTCGTCATAGCTCAGCTGGTTTTTGCTAAACATGGCGATCCCACCCCACGATTCTGGAGTCGCAGAGCTACCGTGAAGACCCGTAATCACTTGATCCATGAGTTGCCCCAACCGAGTGGTTTTAAGGGCAAGAACGCTCCTAACAAATTCAAGGCTCGGCGCTTTTTCGCTGAAAACTGTCCCCGCGCCGTAAGGACCAACCATTTCGTTGTTGCCCATATAAATGACCCACATGTCGCCGTCATGCTTGGCACATTCCTTGGCAATGGGCAGGATCACATGCGAGTTGATGGCTGTGATTGCCACACAGACCACCTCGAAATCGCTAGTGGGGTATCGTACTTCTAGCAGAGCCTCAAGGTAGCGACCGACTCCGAATGACGGATCCGGATCACCATAGGCGGCTGACTCACCAAGCAGGAAAATTCGATAGGTCCCCTTGGGCTTGATCGCAGCCATCGGGCTGGACAGCGGTGCACGAGCCAGAGACGGCGGAAAAAACCGATAGGTAAACTTTTCGTTAGGTACGAGAAAATTTTCTCCAGCGATTTGGAGCGGCAGGAACAAGCGCGTTGAATAACCATAGCCCACTACCCGCAAGCCGAGCTCTAAAAAACCTAACAAAAACAACGGGACTAACGTCGCAGCAGCGAGTCGCATGAGCCAGCGGCGTCGCGTAGATGCCTGACTCCCGTCTGACATGCCAGCATGTGTGGCGACGCTTTTGGCTGGGCCAGACCGAGAGTTTTTGGGTCTTTTCTTCATAATTGTTAGAAAAAAGCCGCAGTAATCTAACTTTGCTTAGGTGACACTTTTACAGTCACTGTCCATTTCCGGACCTCGAGAGGCGCGAGAAGTGACCGCGATGATGGCTCTTGAATATCTGACAAGCGATCAACGGGTGCATTCGTCGGCTCGATCGCCCAGTGGTGAAGTCCTTTCCAGAAGCCGCGGGTGATCCAGATGCCAGCATAGGGAAACAGCGCCGATGGCCAGTTGAGCGATAGATGTGCTCCGTTCTTCGCGTGAATCTCAGCGAGACCATGAGTTAGAGGTCCGAGAAAAACCTTGGCGGCTTGTGTGGCGCCTCTGGGAAACAAAGCCCGCGACAAATCGGTGCCGGGTTGAACCACGGGCCATGAGATAGTTTCTGTTCCACCGGGGGAAAGGCAAATTTTTTCGTTAGATTGAATTTGATCACCAAGTTTCCAAGTGAATAATGGATGCCATGCCCAGAGAAAAGGAGTGGGGGCATCTGCTCGATTTTCAATCTGATAGTCGAAGCGAATCTCATTTTTCTTTAACACGATGCGGCGTTCAAAAGCGAGTGGCAACGATTGAAGAATCCATCGGCAAAAAAATCCAGCCACGGGATCAACGCTGAAATCCGGAGCTTGGTTCCAGAGTTCTCCATGATCTGGCAGAGATATTCCATTCCATTCGCATGGCAAAACTGTAGGCAGACATTCATCGATGCCTGCGCCGGGACCCGTCTCGAAATTGGCTGGATCGGTCGGGTACCAAATCCGGCGCTTACTCACTGGAGACCAACCGTCCAGCCATTCGCGACGGGAAACGCGGTCGCGCAAAGATACAATTCTGCCACCAAGGGCTGGCGCGATCGACAGCGAGACATGATCATTTGTTAGGGTGTGGATCTCAAAATCCCCGACCCATTTTTGAGCATGACGACAGGGCATGGCTTCAAGGTTGTTGTTGCTGCACGGTGAGTGCTTTGGGTTTCGCCACAAGTTTGGTGCCGTCGGAAAATGAAACGGTCAGCGGGCTATCGTCAAAATTATAGACCGCGTAGGTTTTTTTCCCATCCTTTTTAAAAACGTTCGTGAAAGGGCAATTCGCCGTCACACTAGCGTCATTGATACCAAGCGAGTTTAGAGTCTCGATCCAGTGATACATGAATGCGTGGGTATTACCACCCTCGAGACTGCAGTTCGGTGAAGTTGAAATATAGTTAGAGGCCGCAGCGGGGTCATTCAGGGCTCCGAACATCACCACGAGATCACCCCATCCCGTGCCAAAATCCTTGCCGCCCTTGCGCTGCGAGATGATGCGTTCGTAGTTTTTTTTCACATAGTCCGGATGGCGTCCCATGTAGATCGAGGCGGGCGTAAAGGGTAGCCAATTGATCCCGTGAATGCAGTCCACGTCGTCGGAGAACCAGGTGGCGAAAGCTCCTTTGCCACCCCAGATCATTCCGAGTGCGACGTTAGGAAAATCTTTTGGGTAATTAGTACCCGACACATCGAACCAATATTCCTCAACCGCCGTGCGCTCGGTGTTGAACAGAGCCAAGCCGATATCTCGCACGAGTTTATTCCCCGTAGCCTGACCCCAAAGCATCATGCCATACCACGCGTTCAGCGACTCTGAAGACGACTCTTGGTTGTTACCATCCGCGAAATTTGCGTCACCCGAGGCCCACGAATGTCCGGCGTATTTGTCAAAGCATCGGATGTAGGGAAACATCTCGTCCGTGCGACTCGGCGAAGCGATGTCACGGATGATTAGCATCACCATAGGCTCCCACTTTTTCGCCCAAGCGGGATCAAGACGTGCCACCTCTGCTGCAGCGCGGATGAAATAACCGTAGTGGAAATGGTGATCGTTAAGCGGCATGTCACTGCCATAAGAAGGCTTGCTGCCGATCAGGGTGCCCCAAGTTGCGTTATAGTAAAATAGGGGTTCCATTTCGCTAGGTGAAGCGGTGAACCAGTTCTCCAAGCGACGCTTGATTTCGTCCACAAAATGTTTCTGCAATTCGGGCGCGCCTACCATTTCCGCCACACCGCTGAGTGTGGCTAGTCTTCCGAGATATTTCCCTTCCCAATACGTATCGGCGAAATCGGCAGGCGGTTTTTCGGCTTCGATCTTTAAATAATCTAACATTCTCGCACGATCCTTAATGCCTTGCGCAGGCAGCATCGGCAACACTCCTTGGATCGGTACTTCGGTGACGAATTGATTGCCCTGCCCTACCTTCATTTCGCCTCGCACCGACTTGTAGGACATGTCAGTCAACTTGGCAGAAGTGTATTTCCACTGGTGAGGATAAAGGGCGAAAATCGTACCGTTTTCTGCCCCTTCCCACGCTTTTGTTTTAAAACTATAGGCCGCTTTCACTTTGCCCGGGTTCACCTGATAGTCGACCCTAGTATCTATCACATGACTGTATGCATACCGCTTGAACAAAGCGAGTGTTTCAGGCTTGTTGTCAGGTAATAGTGCAATTGATAGATAATTTTTTCCTGCTGCTTGATTGGTCATAACCGAGCCATCAAGACCTGTCCAAGTTGATCCCGACGGCCCGAACAAACCGTAATGATTTCCCTTAACCGTCATGCCTAACACCGAGTCCTTTTCGCCACCCGCCCAGCGTTGTGGAACTTGATCAAAGCGAAGAACGGGATCACCGCCAGTGTAGGTGCAGAAAACGTAGGGACTGCCGTGGCCAAAACTCGTCTTTAGCGTGGCATCGCCCGCAGCGAACTCCGCTGTCACGAACCAGTCCGAATAGGCCGCGCACTCCGCCGACTTAAAAAGCGATCCCGCTGAAAGCCCGATCTTGATGTCGCCATTCTTGGTGACTCCGCCGCCCATGATGGCGGAAGCTGCACCGACGAGTCCCGAACCGGGATAGGAAATCGCAAGACCCTCTGGCGTACAAACCATCCCCAATGGGTGTGGAAACATATTCGCGGAAAATTCCTGCCAGAGCAGCGAGCTCCACCACTGACCCGTCACGGTAGGTCCTTTCAAATCCGCGGTCTTGTAAATTTTCTCAGGCAACGCCTTGCAGCCATCTGGCAAACTCGTCGAGTAGCTACCCGCACCCGCCGCCACGCTTGCACCTGTGGCGCTGAGGGGGGTATTGAAGGTGAAAAAAACCATGCCGATTCCCACGCCCGCCGCCGTGATGCAGATTGAACGGATAAAGGACTTAGTTGTATTCGAGAGATTTTTCATGGGATTGGTTTTACTAAATTGCCCGATCACGGCAGATGCATACGGGCAATAAGACCCCAAAGTTGCATTCTATTGCACTAATTTGTCGATAAAAATTTGAGTGAATTTCCACGTAAGCTTCCAAGCAACCTTATGAATCTGAGTTTGTCTACTTGGACTCTCTGTGCGGCTTGGCCTTAAGTTGGATTTCGCCAACTACGTCTTTTGGTTTGCGGTCGGACGTGAACAAGCCCCAGTGCTTTTCGGCGCCGAGCGGATCGTCTGGATTACCTTTCCAATCCTCGTCGAAGGCCTCGAAAAAAAATGTGGTGATCTGCATCTGCTCGGCCCATGCAAATAACTCGCGGTAGTAGCGCTTCTGCTTTTTTTCATCGGCACGCGCCCCAAATTCGCTGGCCACCGTGGCCCACCCGGCCTCGGTGATAACGAGTTGGCTTTGCGGCAACGCATTTCTAACCGCCTGATAGTTTGCGATCGTGTACGGCATGGCATCATCGATGTCTTTGCCCTCCCAAACGGGGTAGATATGAATCGAGACAAAGTCTAATTCCTTCGCCAACTGCGCGCCGTGATGTACCCACCAGTCGTAATTGTCTGCAACGGTCACTGGCTGAGAAACCTGCTCCTTGACCTTCCGCACGTAACTGATCACCGAGTCCACAGGCACCATGTGGTCGTTCCATGTCACAAGCGCTTCATTACCCACTGCTACGGCGACTACGATGTTAGGATATTGTTTAGCCAAATCCACCGCGCTGTTGATCTCCTTAGCATTTTGCAGTTTGTTTGCTGCTAGAGTTTCCTCAGTGTATGGTTGTTTTTGCCAAGGGCAGTTAGAATTATTGATCTCGGCACTGAGCCACGCTCCTAACAAAACTTTTATTTTTAGATTTTCAGACTGAATCAACCGCAACACCGTTGCAGAATTTGTTTGAGAATCGTACAAGCGGATCAGTCTGAAATCACACTGGCGACTGAGTATTTGCAAGTCCTCGAGAATTTCCTTATCGCTTGGGTTTACAGCACCGTTTCCGCGGTCAGGGTGTTGTCCGCTTCGAAAGCCCGAATAGCAAACCGCTTGGGTGATGCCGCAGAGCAAACCACCCGGATGCCGAACGGAAGTGGACCCTGTTTGGGCATCGGTTTCAACGGCAAGGTCCGCGTGGGTCGTCGCTAGATACACCCCGAAGATCATGACAATCACCAAGAAAATCTTTCTTTGATAAGCGATAGCAGGGTTTTTGAGAGGTAAATTCATGGGATTTGTGCAATGACACGTTTGAAGCGATGTTTTAATTGCATTATTTTGCAATTAAATGTCGACACAATTTTTCACGACATTTTGCAACCTCGGCGAGACTTCCTAGCCAAGAATTTCAATCAAGAGCGTTTTGCCGCATCTAACTCAATCCACGACCACAGACTGGCAAGGCTGGCTTGAACCGTTTTTTTGGCAGCGGATAAATCTCCACCGGAAGCGTGTTTTCCTGACAGATAGAATTTAATTTTCGGCTCGGTGCCAGATGGACGAACGGCGAAAGAGCGACCATCTGCTAGATCAACAAATAGCATTTTTTCCTTCGGCAACAAATCCCCTTCTTGATCGAAGATATCCTCCTTACCAAAATCTCGCACACGGAGAACCGCAGAACCATCAACTTCACTCGGCGGCTTCTCTGCATATGAATTCGCGAGCGCCGCGATTTTTGCGGCTCCATCCGCTCCCTCCATCACAAGGGATTTACCTATTTCCAGAAAGTAACCGTATTCGGTGTAAATATCGTCCATCAGTTCGGGCAAAGTTTTGCCGACTGATTTTGCGTAGGCTGCAACTTCTGCGAACATGAGCGCTGCGCCATTCGCATCCTTGTCGCGGATGGCATCGGAACCCAAATAGCCGTAGCTTTCTTCACCACCGAAAACAAAAAAGCGCGAATATTCGAGTCGCAGCGCGCGGGTCTGTGCTTCAGTTAGAGAGCGGTAATCGCCCCTTTTGTCCGAAGGAATTGCATTTTCATATTTCCGAAGTTTGCCGGCGATGTACTTGAAACCCGTGAGCGTATCGACGATACCAACTCCGAAGCCATCGGCGATCGCGTGTTGAAGCTCAGTGGTGACGAAGGTTTTTACGAGCACCGCACGGTTGCGGTTTGCATTGGTGAGCCAACCAAGTTCAAAACAGGTTTTGAGACGATACCAAGCCATCAACGAGCCAATTTGATTTCCTGTTAGCAGTACCATTTTGCCAGAGGCATCTCGCACGGCGACACCCATGCGGTCGGCATCGGGGTCGGTACCGATGACGATTTCTGCACCGGATTTTTCGGCCAGATCCATCGCCATTTTTAAGGCCGGACCGTTTTCGGGGTTTGGTGATTCCACGGTGGGAAAACGACCGTCTTGAATATCTTGCTCAGGCACGGTTAGAACATCGAAACCGAAGTCACGCAGCATCGGCACGTTGATGTGGCCGCCGGTGCCGTGAAGATTGGTGAAGACGATCTTGGTCGAAGTCCCTTCTAACAAAGAAGGCTTGAGTAGCAAAGTCTTGAGGCGGGCAACATAAAGCGCATCCATCTCCGCGCCAAGAATGCTGATGCTCCCACGTTGTGATTCCGGAACTTTTTCATAACGCTCACTGGTGATGGCGTTCACCTCCTTGACGATGCCTTCCGCATGGGCATCGATGATCTGCGCACCGTCATTGAAGTACGCTTTGAACCCATTGTCGTGCGCAGGATTGTGGCTCGCGGTGAGCACCACACCCGCGTCTGCTCGGAGTTCGCGCACCGCGAACGAGAGTTGTGGCGTCGAGCGCGCGCCGTCAAAAAGATACGCATCGCAGCCGAGATCCGCGCAGGTTTGTGCACAAAAAACAGCGAAATCACGTGAGAAATGACGCGTGTCGTGAGCGAACACCAGCATCGGCTTGCGCTCCGACCCTGCGAATTGTTTCGCATAAGCGATCAATCCACGAACGGCTCGGCTGAGGTTGTAGAAATTCATCGTCGCGGTCCCCACACACGGATGTTCCGGTCGTTCGTTAGGTCCCCCGCTGCCTTGCTCGGCTTTTGTCACGATGCGGCCAATCGTTCTTCCGCGCAGTCCGCCGGTGCCGAATGCGAGAGTTTTAAAAAACCGATCGTTGAGTTCCTCCCATGCCCCAGCGTCGACCAACTCCTGAATCGCGAGGGGCGCGACGGCGCTCGTTGTCCCAGCAAGCAGTGCGCTGATGTTGGATTTTGCAGATTCAAGTAAGCTGCCGTTAGCAACTGCAGCGGTGAGGGATTCGTCGATAGAACTCATTTCGAGCAGGATAGTAGGGGAAATCCGAGTCATGGCAACCCCGCCGACTCATGAAAATATCAGTCTCGTCCAGCGGTAGATTCGCGCTTAGGTTCGCCCGCCTCCATGATCCATCTCCTTCAAAACGCTCTCGCAAAACGAGAGCATCTTCTTACTCCGTGCACCAACGCCGTCCGTCTCATCGACGGCAGCGGCGATGGCCTGCCTGGATTGATCTTAGAGACTTATGCTGGGCGCTGGTTGATTTCAACGACCGATCACCGCCTCGATCCACATGTCCGCGAATGGATCTGTGACCAAGGGGTTACCTGTTATTGGAAGCGCCTCGACCAACACCAGAAAGAATCACCGATCCATCTATCAGGAGCAGTCGAAAATGAACCCTTTCTCGCCCTAGAAAATGGCGTCTTCTCTGAAATCTCGTTTCAGTCCGGCTACTCGCAGGGGATCTTTCTCGACCAACGCGACAACCGCTCGGAAGTCCGGCGCTTGATGGCTCCCGGCATGCGCCTCCTTAATACCTTCGCATATACCGGAGCCTTCTCAGTCGCCGCAGCCATGGCTGGCGCGGAGACCACCACGCTCGATCTATCACAACCGTATCTCGACTGGGCCAAGCGTAATTTCTCCCACAACTCGCTCGATCCCGCAGCACACCATTTCTGCAAGGGCGACACGTTTCACTGGCTACGCCGTTTTGCAAAGCAAGGGCGCGTCTTTGATGGTATCGTGTTAGATCCTCCGACATTTTCGCGCGATGAGAAAGGCAAAGTCTTTCGTGTGGAAGAAAATTTCGCTGAACTCGCTGCGCTTGCTGCCGACATCCTTACGCCGCACGGTTGGTTGCTGTGCTCGACCAATTGCCGCAACCTCGGCCTCAATGATTTTCAAAAGCAACTTCGCAACGCCACGCGCCGTCCCCTAAATGCACGCCACTCATCCATGCCTGAGGACTTCACGGATGCTCCTTATTTGAAATCCGTTTGGCTCACTTCATGAACTTTCCTATTGAAAAAAAATATCTATCAGAGAGCCGTCTTTTAATCCTGCTTGCATCGGTGCAGTTTGTCCAAATCACCGACTTTATGATCATGATGCCACTCGGTCCGCAGTTGATGCGTCAACTTGGAATCAGTGCGCAGCAATTCGGGATTCTCGTCTCCTCGTTCGCTCTCACTGCTGGCTTGGTTGGTCTTGCCGCCGCGCCTTTCATCGACCGCTTCGACAGGCGAAAACTTCTGTTAGTTTGCTTTGCGGGTTTCACTCTCAGCACCTTGGCCTGCGGATTGGCTAACCACGCCACCGCTCTGGTCTGGGCCCGCGCCGTATGTGGCGCATTCAGCGGGGTGGGAGGCGCAACGATCATGGCGATCGTGGCGGACGTCGTTCCTCCAGAGCGCCGCGCACGCGGCATGGGCATCATCATGACCGCCTTTTCCGTGGCAGCCGCGCTCGGGGTTCCATTAGGCTTAAAAGTTGCTCAAATCTGGCACTGGCAGACTCCATTCTTAATCCTCACTGGCCTAGGTTTACTGCTATGGTTCTGCATTTTTCGCTTCCTGCCGCCGGTGCGCGCTCACCTGAGTGGTGGACAAATTCGGTCAGCTAAAAATTTTATTGATATCGTTAGAAATCGTAATGCATGGATGGGTATTTTGTTGATGAGCACCATGGTCTTTGGTCACTTTACTCTGATTCCCTACCTCTCGCCATTCCTCGTTGAAAACATAAAATTGCCGGAAAAAAATCTTTTTCTTTTTTATCTAACTGGCGGCATTGTGTCATTCTTCACAGGCCCCATCATCGGAAGAATCGCAGATCGTTACGGCCGCTTTCGTATTTACTGCATCCTCATCGTGGTTGCGTGCTTCACCATGCGATTTCTCACCGCCAGCGGGCCGCTTCAACTCTGGCAGGCATTGATCCTTGCTGGATTTTTCTTCACGTTTGCCAGCGGTAGATTTGTCCCTGGTCAAGCGGCGATCTCATTGGCAGTTCCATCGAATAGGCGTGGAGCTTATATGAGTCTAGCAGCCTGCTCACGCGATCTCGCATGTGGAATCACTACATGGCTCGGCGGACATGTCATCGTTCAAGAGATGGGCGGCCAAATCATCCATTACGAACGCCTAGGATGGTTTGCCATCGGCGTGAGCATCTGCAGCTTGTGGGTATTTCATCAGGTAAAATCCGTAGAATCTTGAATGGCTCTGCTAGCTTGTCACCGTTCATTGATCTATCCGAAGATCCGCTACTTCGTCGCCGATGATTCTGGTAATTTCTCTAGCAGTATTCTGATAGTTTTTTCTAAAATTTCCGTAGCTCGTAAAAGCCTCCAAGGTCTGGTTTCTTCTCCGCGTCGTGCGGTCCAAGGTCCGGAGATCTGCCACTACATCACCCACACGTTCCACCAACAAAGCGTCTTTTCCTTCGGAGTATCGTTTAAGACGCTCCACTTGGGTGAAACAAAGTTCCCAACTGGAGTGCAGTCGTTCGACCTCCGACGAAGCAAATTCTTGAACGGGTCGCTGTGCAACCCACTCCATCGGCTCGAGAGCGAGACGAAGCTCCGAGGCAAGAACCTTGAGCGTAGAATAAATCGGACGTTTTCCAGAACCTTGGACAAATAACATTTTCGAGGAAAAATGGTTAGGCAAATTTTGAGATATTTCTTCGAGGCGCCTGCGGACTAACTCTTTTAC
>VFJU01000089.1 GCA_009885905.1 Verrucomicrobiota bacterium | reverse complement strand
CGATGGTTTCGATGCCAAGCCGCTGCAGGGCGATAATCACCTCTTTGCCTAGTTCGCCACTACCTAACAACATCACCTTGGTGGCATTTGGTGATAGCGGAGTTCCAATCGTGAGAGATTTTTTCATGATATGATTAAATGGCAGAATTGTTTTTTAAAATAATCGATTCATTAATTCTAACATTTATTTGGCAAAGGCAATTTTCGTATCAGCGTTTGTCTTTTGGTTTCTTTAGGAACGTCTCTATTTCACTGAGTGTTTTCGTATTCAAGACATCCTGTTTTCTCAAGCTGCCTTTCCGTGCAAGGCGTACGCCAAGAGCGATGTGGTGCAGCCCCATGGTGGAATGGGCGTCAGGATTGATCGAGCAGAGCACTCCTTTGTCGCGGGCGCGTTTCCACCAGCGCCAATCCATGTCGAGGCGCTGCGGACCGCAATTTAGCTCGATGATCGTGCGCGTCTCTGCAGCACAGTCGATGATCATCGCATGGTTCACTGCATATGGCTCACGCTTAAGCAAGAGTCGTCCCGTGACGTGGCCAAGCATGGTGACGTGTTCGTTCTCCATCGCGCGACAGATACGGCGGGTCATATCATCTTCGGATAGAGTGAACGACGCATGTACGGAAGCGACACAATAGTCGAGCTTGGCAAGGATAGCATCGTCAAAGTCCAGTGTACCATCCTTGTGGATGTCCACCTCAGAACCTGCGAAGAGCCTAAATTTCTCATAGCCGGCATTCAGCAGAGCGATGGCATCGATTTGTGCTAACAAGCGTTGTTCATCAAGTCCGTTCGCTTGAAATGAAGCTTTCGAGTGGTCAGCAATTCCAAGGTATTGTAAACCGAGGTCGATCGCTTCATCCGCCATGGCTTCGAGAGTATCGTGTCCGTCGGAGGCAGTGGTGTGGTTGTGAAAGGTGCCGCGGAGTTGAGTGAGTTCGACTAGCTTTGGTAAAGTGTGTTCGGCCGCGGCCTCTATTTCTCCGCGATTTTCACGAAGTTCGGGTGGGATGAAATCGAGACCGAGAGCGCGATAAATATCAGCTTCTTCGTTGACCTCGAAGTTGGCAGCGGTTTCTCCAGTAAAGCCGTATTCATTAAGTGATAGCCCTTGTTTGAGTGCAAGGGAGCGGATCGCAACGTTATGATCTTTCGAGCCGGTGAAGTATTGCAGCGCGAAGGGGAATTGTGCGTTAGAGACAGCGCGAAGATCGCACTGAAGACCATTTTTCAAACGCACCGAAGCCTTGGTATCGCCACAGACGATAATAGAATCAACTTGGGGTAGCTTGGTAAAGTCTTCACAAACAAAAGCGGGCGAGCGGGTGGCGACAAGGAAGTCGAGGTCGTGTACGGTTTCTTTTGCGCGACGAAATGAGCCTGCCGCGCTGACCCGGGAAATCTCTGGGTGAAGTCGGAGGAGGCTGGTGATCTCCTCGACGAGTGGAGTGATAGAACCTAGCAGAAAAGTATCGGCAAAAGTTGCACGTAGGGCGATGCCTTCGAGAATTTTCGTCTGAGTTTTATCGCCGAAGCCAGGTAGTCCGGCGATTTTTCCTGCTTCGCAAGCTGCTTTTAAGTCAGCGATGGAACTGATGGCGAGCGCTTCATAGAGTGCTTTCACCTTCTTGGGTCCTAGCCCTTGGACATCGAATAATTCAAAAATACCTGAGGGAAATTCGCTACGCAGTTTTTCATGAAATTCTAATTTTCCGGTGCTGGCGAGTTCGTGAAGTTTATCACGCAGTGCCTCGCCAATGCCTTTGATCCCTGTGAGTTGGTTGTTCTTAGCGAGTTCGACAATTTCGCCGTCGTAGTTCCGGACTGTTTCGGCTCCTTGGCGGTAGGCGCGTATTTTAAAAGGATTTTCATTTTTGAGTTCTAGAAGAAGAGCGATTTCTTCAAGGACTTCGGCAAGATTCTCGCGGGTCATATTGT
Source organism: Verrucomicrobiota bacterium (assembly GCA_009885905.1). Lineage (GTDB taxonomy): Bacteria > Verrucomicrobiota > Verrucomicrobiia > Verrucomicrobiales > Akkermansiaceae > Luteolibacter. Next base: position 3,000 of record VFJU01000089.1, on the reverse strand, counting down.
TTGATTTGTTACAGCGTTATTAGAATCAATTAATCGAAATCATTAGACTAACACGACATTAAATTCACAGAGTTTAGGTTAATCATTTCAGTAACACGTCGGCAATTACCATTCGGTGGTCACTGTGGCGGGAGGTGGCGACGATACTGCGAACCGCGGTGAAATGTCGGGTAGTATAAATGTGATCGATGCGTAGGATTGGAAATCGGCGATGGAATGTGTCACCCCATCCTGTGCCTGAACTGGCGAAAGCATCGATAAAATCGCGACTCAGTTTGCGGTGGATGGCGTCGGAGGCAGAGGAATTAAAGTCTCCTCCGAAGATGGTGGCCGTATTAGGAAAATTGGTGGTCTGCTCGAGTATTTTGAGGGTGGTATCCAATTCTTTTCTGCGAATTAAACGATTTTGGCGGTGTTCGATCCAAGTTTGTTTGAGCCACAAACGTAGATCGGTGGCAGCGGTGTGGAGATGGACATTCACTACTTCAATTTCCCTGCTGGAGGGAAGTTGGATGGTGAGTTCTTCGTCACGTTGGAGGGGATTGCGAATTTCTCTTAGGATTTTCCAGCGAGTAACAATACCGTTAGTTTGATTGGCTCGGTAGTCGCCCTGACCGGCGTAAAGCTCATCGGCGATCTGGCGAACATGATCTGGATAAACATCTTGTAAAAGTACGATATCGGGCTGCCAGAGTGCGATGTCACGTGCTGGGCTGCCGTAGGTAAATAAAGCGCAATTTAGCGTGAGCACACGGATGACCGGCTTGCCTTCAAAAAGTTCTGGTCTACCCATGCGTGGAGGGGATTTGCCAAAATTTGCCAGTACCCTTGCTTCGTCTGCGCCGACTAACAAAGTGATAGACCATACTGCTGTCATGACGAGAGAGAGCGGTGCGCGTAGAAAACAAAACGCTGCTGAAGCCAAAAATAATCCAATACCACCCCAAAGCCAGATAGGCATCACGGTGTAAGCCGCCATGGAATCCGGCAATTGCATAAAACAATAGACGGTGAAAATATGGAGAAGCAAAGACGATCCGACCAATGTCCATCCTAGGCGGCGATTGAGTGAGGACATCGGGCGAATCGGGAAATCTGAAATTACATTCCTGGAATACCGAGGCCGCCGGTAAGTTTCTTCATTTCCGATGAGGATTTTTCTTTGCCCTTGGCGATGGCTTCTTGCACGCCTTTGAGTACAAGTTCTTCAAGGAATTCTGGGTCTTGTGGGTCGATCACAGATGGATCAATTTTGATAGAAATGACGTCACCGGCGCAGGTTGCGATCACATTAACCATGCCTCCACCGACGCTTGCATCGACCGTTTGGATCGCGAGTTCTTCTTGCTTGGCTGCGAGTCCAGCTTGCATTTGCTGGGCTTGTTTCATGAGTTTGGCGATGTTCATAAGATGTATGTTTCTTAGGTTAAAACTTTTTAAATGTTAGATAATTTATGATTACGATGGACTTACAAATTTGCCTTCAAATTTAATCAAAGCTGCATGGATGAGTGGATCATTCTGGAAAGCATCTTCGTGAGCGGCAGTGGACGATTCAGTCTCGGGCGGCTTAACCTCGGCAGGGGCTAGATCTTTGTTCCATGGCGGTGCGGTGTCGACTTTATCTAACGGTTCGATAGATTCCGGAGCTGCCTCGATGAGAGAATCGAGGCTGGAGAATGCATTTTTAGGATTGGCCTTAACTTGGGGGGGGGCGGCTACATGCTCAGCGGTATTGATTTCTTTGGCAGGTATCTTTTCGACTTGTACTGGGGACAAAGACGCAGTGCTTGGGATGAAATCCGCACCACGGGTTAGCACTTTGATGATGTCGGCGATACGGACTTCCCCGAGCGACTGGATGGCTTTGATCACGCCAAGCTCGAAGTGGAGCCGCTTATTTGTGGCCCATTTCATGCGCCCTTCCGCCTCGGCGAAGACATCGATGGCGGTCAGGATGCGATCTGGTGCGTATTCATCCGCCGCGCTCAATAAATTCGCCCAAAGGTGAGCAGGAATACCTTCGCCGTCGGCCGCGGGGTCAAGTTTTGCAACCAGCAGGGCACGAAGGCAGCCGATGAGTTCACCGAGAAGTTGGGAAAGTTCGCGTCCGCTCTCGGCTTCTTTTTGGATGAGTGAGAGAGCGGCCGGGTTGTCACGAGCAAGCAAGGTCTGAGTCAGGGCTGCTACTTTTTCTCGAGAGGTAAATCCGAAAACATCTAACACGTTAGATTCGATGATTGTATCCCCACAAAATGAGACGAGTTGATCGAGCATCGACTGGGCATCACGCATGCCGCCATCGGCGCCTTTGGCGATGGCCCATGCAGCGGTTTCATCGAGTGAAATACCCTCCAACTTGGCGATATGGAGCAAGTGCTTAGCGATTGTTTCCGTAGGAATCGGGCGGAGGTCAAATCGCTGGCAGCGGGATAGGATGGTTGGTAGAATTTTATTCGCCTCGGTCGTCGCGAAGATGAATTTCACGTGAGGCGGCGGCTCCTCGAGTGTTTTGAGCAGTGCATTAAACGCCGCGTTCGAAAGCATGTGGACTTCGTCGATGTAGAAAATCTTGAATTGGCCGCGTGCGGGAGCGAAGCGGACCGATTCGCGGAGGTCTCGAACTTGTTCGACGCCATTGTTCGATGCACCGTCAATTTCTAATACATCGAGGGAGCGACCTTCTGCGATTTCAATGCAGACGTCTTCATCGGGGTCAAAGTCAGCCTTGGGTCCGAGCGTGCAATTGAGTGCCTTTGCCAGAATTCGTGCTGTAGATGTCTTACCCGTGCCTCGAGGGCCTACGAAAAGATAGGCATGCGCCAAGCGTTTTTGGGCGATGGCGTTGCGTAGGGTTTTGACGACGTGATCTTGCCCGAGAACGTCGTCGAAAGTTTTGGGGCGATATTTGCGTGCGAAGACCTGATAACTCACGGCGGTGAGTGTAGGGATGGCAACGGGTTTGTCATGGTCGAGTTTTGAATAATTCGGTAAAAGTTT